>NZ_JBHUPC010000013.1:795816-796359 GCF_042686145.1 Flavobacterium chuncheonense
AATTTGTATTGGAGGTACTACAACATTTGTAAGTGATGGAGATGCAGGAGGAACATGGAGTTCAGTAGATCCGTCTATTGCAACTGTTGATGCTTCTACAGGTGTAATTACAGGAGTTTCAGCAGGAATTACTGCAATTAATTATACAGTTACTGGAACGGGTGGGTGTTTGGATGTTGTATCTACATTAGATGTAACTGTTACTACACCACCAAATGCAGGAGCTTTAACAGGAAACCAAGCAATCTGTGTTGCAGGTACTACGACATTTGTGAGTGATGGAGACACAGGAGGAACATTTAGTTCAGGCGATACAACAATCGCAACAGTTGATGCTTCAGGAATTATTACAGGAGTTTCAGCCGGTACAGCAACCATTACATACACCGTTTTAGGAACAGGAGGATGTGCAGATACTTTCACTACATTAGATGTAACGGTTACTACGCCACCAAATGCAGGAGTATTGAGTGGAAACCAAGCAATTTGTATTGCAGGCACTACAACATTTGTGAGTGATGGTGATACAGGTGGAAGTTTTAC
>NZ_JBHUPC010000013.1:796369-797530 GCF_042686145.1 Flavobacterium chuncheonense
TGCTACAGTTGATACAGTAACAGGAGTTATTACAGGAGTTTCAGCCGGTACAGCAACCATTACATACACCGTTTTAGGAACAGGAGGATGTGCAGATACTTTCACTACATTAGATGTGACCGTTACAACGCCACCAAATGCGGGAGTATTGAGTGGAAATCAAGCAATTTGTATTGCTGGTACTACAACATATACAAGTAATGGTGATGCTGGAGGAACATTTAGTTCAGGTGATGTAACAATTGCAACAGTAGATACAACTACGGGAGTTATTACAGGAGTTTCAGCCGGTACAGCTACCATTACGTATACCGTTTTAGGAACAGGAGGATGTGCAGATACTTTCACTACATTAGATGTAACCGTTACTACGCCACCAAATGCAGGAGTATTGAGTGGAAACCAAGCAATTTGTATTGCAGGTACTACAACATTTGTGAGTGATGGTGATACAGGAGGAAGTTTTACTTCAGCTGATACTTCAATTGCTACAGTTGATACAGTAACAGGAGTTATTACTGGAGTTTCAGCCGGTACAGCAACCATTACATATACCGTTTTAGGAACAGGAGGATGTGCAGATACTTTCACTACATTAGATGTGACCGTTACAACGCCACCAAATGCGGGAGTATTGAGTGGAAATCAAGCAATTTGTATTGCTGGTACTACAACATATACAAGTAATGGTGATGCTGGAGGAACATTTAGTTCAGGTGATGTAACAATTGCAACAGTAGATATAACTACGGGAGTTATTACAGGAGTTTCAGCCGGTACAGCTACCATTACATACACAGTTTTAGGAACAGGAGGATGTGCAGATGCTTTCACTACATTAGATGTAACCGTTACTACACCACCAAATGCTGGAATGGTAAGTGGTATTCAAGCAATTTGTATTGGAGGTACTACAACATTTGTAAGTGATGGAGATGCAGGTGGAAGTTTTACTTCAGGAGATACTTCAATTGCTACAGTTGATACAGTAACAGGAGTTATTACAGGAGTTTCAGCCGGTACGGCTACCATTACATACACCGTTTTAGGAACAGGAGGATGTGCAGATACTTTCACTACATTAGATGTAACCGTTACTACGCCACCAAATGCAGGAACATTGAGTGGAACACAAGGAATTTGTGTAGGTGATACAACAAC
>NZ_JBHUPC010000013.1:797540-798144 GCF_042686145.1 Flavobacterium chuncheonense
TTGGAGTTCAAGTGATGTAGCAATCGCTACAGTTGATGCTTCAGGAATTATTACAGGAGTTTCAGCCGGTACAGCAACAATTACATATACGGTTCTAGGTACAGGAGGATGTGTAGACACTTCATCTTCTTTAGATGTAACAGTTGCAGTTACTCCTACAGCAGGAACATTAAGTGGAATACAAGGAATTTGTGAGTCAGATACTACATTATTTACGAGTAATGGAGATACCGGTGGTGTTTGGTCATCAAATAATACAGCAGTAGCTACAGTTGACGCTTCAGGATTAGTAACTGGAGTTTCAGCCGGAACAGCAACAATATCTTATACAGTTGCTGGTTTAGGAAGTTGTCCAGATGATACTGCAACATTAACTGTGACGGTGACAAGAGCACCAGTAGCAGGAACATTAAGCGGAAATCAAGAGATATGTGAGGGAAGTGGAACTACATTTACAAGTAGTGGCGATGCAGGAGGAGTTTGGTCATCAAGTAATGGGGCAGTTGCCACAGTAGATGCAACAGGAAATATTACAGGAGTAGGACCTGGAACGGCGACAATATCTTACTTTATTGCAGGAACAGGAAGTTGTCCAGATGCATTG
>NZ_JBHUPC010000014.1:0-556 GCF_042686145.1 Flavobacterium chuncheonense
CGTTCGACCAAGTCACAGACGAACAATCATCTGAAGAGGAAGCACCACCATTAGCCGCTAACCACGCATTAAGATCGGCAATGTTACCATTACCATCACATTCTGCGGTTTGGTTTACAGCTTGTGTAATTAAAGTTGGCGCAGTAGTATCTTGAATGGTGAATGTAGCTGTAGTTGAGCTAGCGTTACCACAATCATCCGTAGCGGTAAAGGTTACAGTAGCTGAACCAGTAGCACCACATAGATCTGAAAGCGTAGTAAAGTCGTTAGACCAAGTCACAGCCGAACAATCATCTGAAGAGGAAGCACCACCATTAGCTACTAACCACGCATTAAGATCGGCAATGTTACCATTACCATCACATTCTACGGTTTGGTTTACCGCTTGTGTAATTAAAGTTGGCGCAGTAGTATCTTGAATAGTGAAAGTAGCCGAAGTAGTCGAGCTGTTTCCACAATCATCCGTAGCGGTAAAGGTTACAGTAGCTGAACCAGTAGCACCACATAGATCTGAAAGCGTAGTAAAGTCGTTAGACCAAGTCACAGCCGAACAATC
>NZ_JBHUPC010000015.1:0-11448 GCF_042686145.1 Flavobacterium chuncheonense
CTCGGGGATATTTGGGGAAATACTATTGTTATCAAAAAAAGTGAACTAGACATCATTATAAGTGAATAAAAACGTATGGTAACATCGGTTATAAGTAATGGCTAGGGTCTCTGACTGCTCGGAAAATTCTCCGAATTTTCCTAAAATAGTCTATATTTGTTAAGGCTTGGTTTTGGTTAGGCGCCACTACTTATAGCCGCGGACCGTTGTGCGTAATTAAACCCAAAATGACCGAAATACAATGATTGAAAGAATTAATCATACTTGCTTTTTTTGCTCAGAACCTATTATTGAAAAGAAAACACTGGAACACATTATTCCAAACAGTTTATTGGGTAAATTAGGAATTAAAGAACAAACTGTAACGAGTAAAGACGAAATACAATATAGTCGAATCAAAGTTCCTGCACATTCAAAATGCAATAGTGAATTTGGTAGTTTTTACGAGGATACAATTATTAAACTATTAGATAATCCAGAACAGCTTTATGAAAATCTAAAACAAGAGGAAATTGGAATAATGATACAATACGGTCCAGATCAATCTGTAACACAATTAATATCTACTTGGTTATCAAAAATATATTATGGACTATTTTACAATGATTCTTTAAAATCACAAGATGATGATTGGAAAAATATTTCGAAAGAAATCGTTGCAAGTGAGAATTTTAAAATCATACAAACATCCTATCAAAACAATCACGGTTTTTGCTTACCATCAAGTTTATTTGTTTTTAAAACAACAAATGTGAATTTTGATTTGAGAACATTTCTTTATCCACAAGGTATTTTGATAAAAATCAAATCTATAGTATTAGTTTTAGTTATTGCTGATGGATTTCTTACAAAAAATTATATTCAAGGAATCAATTTAACAAACCTAAGAGAATACTTGGAAAAAGTGGAACAAGAGCAACCAGACTTCCCAGTACATAATCTTGCATTAGCAGAAATTTTAGCCTTAAGACTTGCCATAAAAAAGAGCCCTAGTTTCATTGTTTCAAACAATGAGATACTAAATATGAGTTTCTCAACAGGAGTTAATAATCCTCAAGAATATTATAAAGTAGATGAAGAAGAGATTAACGAATATAGAACTCAAATCTTGAACGAATTCGGAATTCAAAATTAACTACGCACAACAGCGGTTTGGCTCAATAGCTACAAATCAATAAAAAACAACTTTCGATTTTCCGCTGGAAAATCTTATCTTAGCAAGAAATAATCGTTCCACGCAGCCGCTACTGCGCCAAGCCGCGGACCGTTGTGTGCAATATTTCCGAAAACCCTTTGAACAAATGAAAATCAGAATAAATACTACAATATTTTTACTTTTACTTATTTTTCTCAATGGTTGTGGATTAGGACAATGGGAAATTTCAGAATTGTATAGCCAAAAAATAGAAGGAACTTCAAAAATACTATATAAATATGATGCTTGGGGTGGTCGTGATTCAAATGCAAACGGTTTTATAATACTAGATTCAACAGAAACATTTGAAATTGACTTAATAAATAGTTTATCTTTTTATAATCTTTCAGATATTCCAAACAGAAATAAAATAGAAGGAATTACTCATGATTGTTACAATTCTTGTGAAGAAAAATATTATAAAACAAAACCAATATTTTCTCCAATGAAGATTGATAATTCAAAATCCGAAGGCTTAAATATTGAAACTAAAATATATCAATATAGAGGACTATCAGAAAAAGATCGAGGTTTAAGAGGTGATTTTATTTTCGAAAAATTTGTTGAAACTAAAGACAGCATTTACTTTTTCAATTTGAATGAAGTTAAATATGTTGATAATAAACACTTGGATGAATTAAAATTAAAAAAGGGAGAAGTTTATATCAAAGAAAATGAAAATAATGAAATTACATCATTAGTAATTAATCAAATAACATTAAATCCAAATAATAAAGAAATAATTGAAACTGTTACTTATTTTCTTAGTCCGAAAAATAAAATAAAAAGTAGTGATTTTTCAGAAAGAGGAATATTTAAACAAGTAAAAGTAACTAAATAATACAGCACACAACAGCGGTTTGCTTCAATGGCTACTTCCGGATTTTCCTACGGAAAATCCGCTGCTCAATGGAATGTTTTGTTATATTTGTAATGGCTTGGAATTGGTGTAACGCCACTGAGAGCAAGCCGCTAAACGTTGTGTGTAATTTTGAAAAACACGCTAAACAGAATTATGAATATCGAAATCAAATTTAGAAAAGAAAGAATAACATTAGGAATTATAATTTCTTTACTACTGCTCATCTTTTCTGTTTATTTCATTATAAAACCAGAAATTTTTATAAGAAATGTTTTTATGAAAATATTATATATTCAAATTCTTGGAATAATTGGAGTTGTTTTATTTTCAGCACTATTTTTCTCAATATTAAAACTTTATTTTAAAAAATATGCATTAAGAATAAATGAAGAATTTATAATTGACAATTCAAGATATGAATCTTTAGGCAAAATTGAATGGCAAGACATTTTAAAAATTGAGAGAATCAAGAAAAAAAGTATTGAGATATTTGTAAATGAAAGCGTTTTTCAAAATAGAAAATTAAATTTGATAAAAAAGTTTCTAATGTTTATGGGGAATTGGAATTATAAAAAAAGTATAATAATTTCAAATGCGTTTTTAGATTGTGGTATTGAAGAACTTTACGATAATATTACTAAAACTCATCAAAACCATAAAAAAACTACACACAACAGCCGTTTGTAGCAATTGCTAAGCTTGGGTTACTTCGGAATTTTCTCCGAAAATTCCACATGGAGTTTTGTACTTGTTTACTTTTACTATAAATTTACGCAACTGCCACAAGCGGCGGACCGTTAGCAGTAATTTTTAGAAAACTATGAAACAATATTTATTTTTAATTTCAGCTTTTTTATTATCGCTTTTCTTAAATGCACAAGGAAAAGTTAAAGTACTTTATACTGGAGACCCAATTACAAACTCCTATAATTTTGAGAAATTCAAATTTACACATCAGATATTTGCAGATGCATTTTTCAGAACTTCACTCCACAAAGATTTAACTAGTACAGAAATGGCTGAAATTGTAGAAACAGTAAGACAAAGAATCTCTGAATCAAATTTTATAAAGTTTGAAATTAATCTAGAAAATTCACCAAAGGCCACATTAATCTTTTCGATAGAGCCAAAAACCAAAGATGGTGCAATCTTAATCATGACGACAAATTTTGATTCTGAAACTAAAAAATATGGGACCAACAACGATAATAATTTTGTAAGGTACTATTTTATTAAAGGGAATAAAATAGTTTATTGGAAAGATCTTTTTTCAAGTGAAAAAGAAACTAATTTGATTAAAGAAAATAACAAGTCAGATTTAATTGAGCTATATATGAATGACGAAGTTTCAGAAAATGATGCAAAAATTAAAACATTAATTGAAGAAATTATCAATAATTCAAATTCAACTAAAATTGAAAATCTATACGCAAAACTTTATTTACAAGAATATTATCTTTTAACAGATAAATTTGAGCTTGCTTCTAAAACACAAGAAGATCTACAAAAATATTTTGAAGAATATAGTAATTCTGAAATACCTAGTAATTATAGTATAATCTCTAAAATGGCAAAATGCGAATTAGAAATTATGAATATGATAAATTAAAACTACTGCTAACAGCCGTTTGTAGCAATTGCTAGGCTTGGCTTGCGTTCGGAATTTCCTCCGAAAATTCCACGAGGAGTTTTGTACTTGTAAAGTTTTAGGATAAATTTACGCAACTGCTACAAGCGGCAAACCGTTGTGCTCAATTTAAAATGAATCAAAATCTGAAATACAAAATTAATCTTGTCTTATCATCGACATTTTTTTGTCTCGGATTCATACTTACTTTAACAAATGGCTACTACGAATACAATTATTATCATTTCATTCAAATAGGTCGAAATGATTTAATCGCCAGGCTTGAATTTCTATCAATAACATCAAACTATATATACTATCCAATATCAATTTGGATTCTATTCTTTACATTATTATTACTCGAAAGGAAAAAATTAAATTTAATCAAAAGAGAATGGATTTATTTTTTAGCACAAGCAATTATAATTGGTGTACTGTTTGTTAAATATCCTATGAACTTTCTCATTATTGAAAAAACTAAAGTTTGGTTATTTGGAATAACTTTAATGACTGTGTCAATTATAATTTATTGCACAAATCTGAAATTAAAAAAGAAAAACTGAGCACAACAGCAGTTATAAGTAATGGCTATTTCTAGAATACTCCGAAAATTCTCCGAATTTTCTAAAATAAGTTTATATTTGAAATGGTTTGGTTTTGGCTCATCGCCACTACTTATAGCCGCGGACCGTTAGCAGCAACCTTAGACAACAATGCCATATCTTATTTTACTTCAAAAAAATACCTTGATTCAAAAAATCAATAGTGACTTGCTCGGTGGTATCATAATACTTTTTTTATCAATAATTCTGGTAATAATTTATCAAAAGATAAAATCTAACCGTAAAAGTTTCGAAGAAAAAATAATCCAAACTATTAAACAAAATAGAATTATAGATTTAACGTTTTTTGATAATCTTTCTGAAGAAGAAATGAAAGTGAATATTCGACGAGAAATAAATAGGATAAACGAAAAACATCGACGAAAATTCATTGATTTGCAAAAAATGGAAGACTTGATAAAAGAATTGACAACCGAAAATTTGAGAAAATTATATCAATGGTTTTTCTACAAAGGCAGCTGCTAACAGCGGTTTGCTTCAATGGCTACTTTCGGATTATCCTACGGAAAATCCGCTGCTCAATGGAATGTTTTTCTATATTTGTAATGGCTTGGTGTTGGTGCAACGCCACTGAGAGCATGCCGCAGAACGTTGTACAGCATTTAACAAAAATGATTCGAAAAGTAAAATACGGAATAACGGAACTGAAAAATTCGACTGACCAAGAGTTAGTTGAACTAATTTATGATAAAGCTTGTGAACTATATTTTGGCACTTTCGGAGAAAATCTTGACAAAGCGGATAAAGCACTTTCTGACTTTTTGGTTATTTGGACATTAGATTCGGAAGTAAAAAATGGTGGATTCGACCAATTCTTTCTAAACAACGGACTTGAATACGGAAAAGAAGCTGTCAACGGATTTACAAGAATAGGCGCAAAAAATTTCGCAACTCTGACTGAAAAAGCGATTGAAATTTTCAAAAAACAAGATTCGGAATTTGAAAATAAACGGAATCCCGATTTTGACAATTTGGACGATGAATATTATGATTTTGAAAGTTGGGAAAGTTTACAAATCGAATATATCCGAAAAAATTATGAGAAGTTTGTTGTGGAATAAAATAAAAACGCTGTACAACACCGGCTATAATTCATTGCTTCTGACTTTCCTGTCGGAAAGTCCTCGCAAATTTGCTATCTTCGGTTTACGGCGGAAAGAATCCTGCGGATTTATCCGCAACGAAATCATAGCCAAACACGTTAGCGACAATTTTGAAAAAACACAGCTTAAGCTCAAATTTAATGAAAAAGATAATCATTTTTTTATTCATATTTTCTAATTGCATTTTGAAAGCACAGAACAACAGAATAGAAAAAGTTATTATAGAGTTTAACTACTTTAAATATTTAGATACAGAATATAAAATTGATTATTCAAAAAAAGAAATAAATTGTGTTCTGAAACATAAAATATCTAAAAAAAGAGATACAATATTTTCAGACAAAACTTATAAATTTACAAACAAGCAATTCAAAAAATTAAAAAAAGTATTAAATAAAAACATTCCTGATTCAATTATTCGTAAATCTGAATCAGTATTTGATGGTGGTGGATTTGTTATCAAATATTATAAAAAAAATGGAGATACTTCCAAATTAATCACGGTAAATATAAATCGAAAATCAAATAAATATCTTGCAGAATTTAAATTAATTGATACTTTTTTTGATTTTATCTATTCAATTGTGAAAGATAATGATGGTTTAGAAATTTTAGACGAATCTTATCGTCCATATTTTTCTGGTTTGCCAATAAGGAAAATTTCAGAAAATCCTTTAGAATATAAAATTTGGGGAACCATAAGTGGTAATTCTACATGGAAGAACAATTTAACTCCTTTTTTAGAAGGTTTACCGAAAGATAAATGTGTAATCATAGATTGTGACAATAAATTAAGTTATGCTTGGCAAGAAGATATTTTGAGGTTATATATTTTGAAAAACTCAAATATACATTTTGCAAATATTGACTACTTGAAATATACTCGTGAATATCTAATTGAATTCAAAGAAAAATATAAAAATGCTGAAAATAATAAAGATGAAATAGATAAATTAAAAAAAACAACTTTATACGATTTGTACGTAAATAATAAAGACGAAATTGAAGAATGGTTAAAATTACCTGAAAACTTAATATATAAAACAATTGATGAATATAGAAAAAACTGTCGCTAACATCGGTTATAAATTATGGCCGGGTTTGCGCATTTTTCCGAATTTTCTCCGAAAATTCGAAATTAAATTCTATATTTGGAATCGCTCGGTCTGTGGTTTTTCGCCACAATTTTATAGCCGAGAACCGTTGTAGCACATTTTGAGAAAACAGAATGAAAAGAATAATTCCAATTCTTATTATAATAATTTTTACATCTTGCGACCCTGGAGTTGTAAATAAATACGTTATTATAAACAGAACTCAATCTGATTTAAAAATTGAGTCAATATTAGAATTTGGAAAGAGGAAAATAAACGGAAAAGATTCAATAAAAAATGTAGAAATAAAACCCAAAATGGAAAAAATAATAACAGAGTATGGTGAAATCGGAAATGCTCACGATAAAGGGATTTATTTTCTTGAAGGAATTGACACAATAATTGTAAAATCGGATAATCGTAACTTGAAAAAGAACATATTTGACAGAAAAAACTGGGAATATAAAGTAACTAAAACAGGCGTTTTTTCAATGGACGAAGTGGAATATAGATTGATTTTAACCGATACTAGTTTTGAATAAAAAGAATTTAAAAATCATTAGGCTATATATAATTAGTTTATTCTGCATTTTCAGTTATTTCATATTAGAGAATTCTAACCTCATTTCTGAACTCATTCAAATATCCGAAAAAGGTCGTTATGGTGGATTTCCGACATTTTTTCTAACAGGATTATTCAAATATGGTATATTAATAATCGGAATAGGTATCATTATAATTCTGACTTTTATGTTAATCAGAGAAAGAACAAATAAACACACTTGAATAAAAACGTGCTACAACAGCGTTTATAAGTAATGGCGGGTTATGGCAACCTTCCGAATTTTTTCCAAAAATTCAAAAGTTTGCGGTATATTTGAAATGGTTTGGTTTTGGCTCGTCGCCACTACTTATAGCCGCGGACCGTTGTATGCAATTTGAGAAACAAAAAAAATAATGAAAAACATTTGGCAATTATCAACCAAACCATTTGAAGTAATAAGTGAAAATAAGCTTATTTTTTTTACTTGGTTTTTATTCACAATACTAGCAGGACAAATTGGAGTTATCTCAAATTTTATTATTAGAGTAATTAACGGAAATTTAAGCTTCTCACAATCTTTATTTCTAGATAGTATAAATGGAAGTTTCTATACTTATTCAATAGCTTTACTTGCTTCTGTTTTAGGTCCTTTATTTGTTAACCTAATCGAAAATCATCCAACAAAATTTAAATCAATTAAAATTCTAACAATTATTGTTTCAATCTTTACATTATTTTTTGCTGGTGTTTTTTATTCTAGTTCACCTAATGACATAAATATTGAGAAATTAAAGAATCTTACTTACAATATCGATTGGTGGCAATTAACATTCTTATTACTTTCAATAATTATTTCTGTTTATTCCTTTAGTGTAATAAGATTGGAAAATAATTATGATAAATATAAAGAGTTAGATGACAATTTTGCTTCAAAAGATGATGCAAAAGTTGACGAAATGAACAACAAAACAGAAGATTTAAAAACCGATTCTAAAGGAAATAAAATATGATAGTAGCACCTTACATAGAAATAAATCAACCTATTGGGAGCTTCTATTTTAGTAAAATGAAA
The DNA here is from genome assembly GCF_042686145.1 of Flavobacterium chuncheonense. Lineage (NCBI taxonomy): Bacteria > Pseudomonadati > Bacteroidota > Flavobacteriia > Flavobacteriales > Flavobacteriaceae > Flavobacterium > Flavobacterium chuncheonense. Next base: position 8,121 of record NZ_JBHUPC010000015.1, read on the forward strand.
GCTACTGATTTAGGACAATTAGTACACGTCACACCTAGGTCTGCTAGTCCTAGTGCAATTCAGAGAGATGAATCAAGTCAAAGAATTAATGAAATAGCAAAATATTGTTCTGACCCTGATGCTACTTTTCCAACACCAATAATCATTAGCGTTTATGAAGATGCTAATATTACGCTAAACAACAATAACTTCGAGATACCCTTGAATAATAATAAAAAAATTGGGGAAGTTATAGATGGTCAACATAGATTAAAAGGAATTTTAAAATCTGATTTTAAAGATAGGTTTGAACTTCCTATAATTCTTATGTTCAATTTAACAGAAGAAGAAAAAGCTTATGTTTTTTCTATTATTAATAGTAAGCAAACAAAGGTTAGTATGAGTCTTATATATGATTTGTTTGCTTTATCAAGACATAGAAGTCCTCAAAAGACTGCACACGAAATTGCACGTGCTTTAAATAAAAATACTGAATCACCTTTTTACAATAGATTGAAAATGTTGGGTAAAAAGGAAGAAAGTCAAGATTTAGCAACTTTATCTCAAGGTACTTTTGTAAAGCATCTAATATTCTTGTTAACTAAAGATCCTGATTTGGACTATAGATTATCAAAAAGAAATGAAGAACTTCCTCAAGTTCCTTCACTTCCATTGAGGACATATTTTTTAAATAATGAAGACAGTGTAATTTTAAAGATATTTTTAAACGTATTTAATTCTTTAAGAGATACATTTCCTGAATATTGGGAATCACCTTTGGAGAATATTTTATGGAAAACAACTGGCTATGTTGCTATTTTAAATTCTTTCAATGCAATGTATGATTTAGGAGATAAACATAATGACTTGACATATAATCATTTTAAAAAATGTTTCACAAGCTTTAAAAACTATTTAGAAAAAGAAAATCTTGAATTAACTAGTAAAGATTTTCCTTCTAATGCTCAGCAACAAAACAGATTGAGTAAAATGATAATAGAATCAATAAAAACTGCATACAACAATGGCTATAAGTAATTGCTTGTTCTCGCCTACTTCTGAAAATCCTTGCGGTTTTTCAGTTTGGTGTGTACTTGCAAAGTTAAGTGCCAGCCCACGCAACTACTCATAGCCGAGACCGTTATGCGTCATGCATGAAAAACTGAGCTGAACAAGGACAATTTGAAAAACTTATTTAGAAATTTAATTTATAAAGCAATGCCAAAGTATCAATTATTTAATAAAGGAGATGTGATACAAACGAATCCAGAAGAAGGTTTTTATGGTATTGCCATAGTTCTATCTCAAGATGAAGGTACTCCAAAACTACACCCAAGATGTCATATGCTAATTACTGCAATAATTTCACATAATGAAATAGATTTCAGTCAACTTAATTCTAACGACTTTAAATTAATTGAGTTTGAAACACATTATACCTTTGCATTAGAAAAAAGAAAAAGAGAACCTTTTGTTAGGAAGGAAATAATTATTCCAACTTACACAAGAAGAAATGTTTCTAATCTAAAAGTGTTAGCGAACATTGAAACCGAAAACTTATATAATGGTGAACTTCCATTTGAAGCAGGACAATTAAATTCAGGTATTTATATTAGAGGACATGGAGACCCTGAAAAAAAATTACTGGGAAGAGAAGCTTATATAAATTGGAAACGAAAAAATAATCAATAACATAGTGTATGGCAAACAACATAAAAAGATTGCTATAAAATAAATTATAAAATGATGGAAGTATGTAACTTAAAAATAAGCACGAACGCATAACAGCCGTTTGTTGCAATTGCTAGGCTTGGGTTACTTCGGAATTTTCTCCGAAAATTCCGCGAAGAGTTTTGTACTTGTAAACTTTTAGGCTAAATTTACGCAACTGCTACAAGCGGCGGACCGTTAACAGCAACATATTTTGCTCCGCAAAACCAATTGTGACGTAATCTTTCGCACGTTTCAAAAAATAGTTTGCTGTGGCTGTTTCTCTTTTGGAAATGTTTCGTTTCAACCAATCCGACTAATTTACGCTTGCCGATTTTTAGCCAGTTTGTAATTGGTTCCAACAGTTGTTTACCGAAAAGAATATTTATTTGGTTACTTCTCGCCTTTCTTCGGCTTTTAAACTATTTTTTTTCACTTCACTATGCTGCTGTTAACACTGGTTTGCACTCAGCGCAAGTCTTGGGTATTCTTGCCGAAAAAATTCGTCCCGAATTTTTTCTTACACCATTTTTGCTATCTTTGAGTTTAAGGTTTGCGCCGAAGATGCAAGCCAGAAACCGTTGTGCAACATTGGAAAAAAACCGAACTAATTTGAAAAAGTGGCTTTTGATTTTATTTTTTGGAATTTTAATCGGATTGTATTTCGGTTTGGGAACAATATTCGGATTTTTCAAATTACTAATTCTTTTCGGAATTTGTACTCTGATTTTAATTGTGCTTTTGATTGTTTGGAAAAATTCGAGCAAAAAGCGTAATTACGCAATTCGTGTTTGTGCGACAATATTTTTTGGAGTAATTTTTAGTCTTTTGTTTGCAAAAATTAAACAAGAGTATAATCAACACAATGCCGATTTAGTTGCGGAAAAAATAATTGAATACAAAAGTAATTTTGACAAATATCCAAACTCACTAAACGAATTAAAAAACAAAACGGAATTGCCAAAATATCTTGACGAATATAAATTCAGAGATTTTGAATATTCAAACAATAATACAACAAACGAATTTACTCTGACTTATTCTCTCGATGGTTGGCACATTAATGAATTTGATAGCAAAACCAACGAATGGAAAAGCAGAGACTGACAAAACAACGTTGCACAACAATGTATAACCGCAATTACGGCGGATTCGACTGCGCCCGAATCCACTCGGAATTGCTAACGTCTGTGCAAAACCGAAAATTAACGCATATTAACCCGTAACAGACGGTTATACGAAACCGTTGTACATAATTATCCGAAATCAAATGAAAAGAATATTAATAATTGTAATTTTAACTCTTGTAGGTTGTTCTGATAAAGTAAGTGAAGAAAAATTAATGTCTTTAAATATCGATAAACTTTACATAAGTGATCAAGAAGATCGAAAAAATAACGAAACAAATAATTGGTCAATTGTTGCGAAAAGGGATGAAATTAGAAGAAAACGTGTAGGTCAGTTGATAGACTCTAATAAAATAATATCTGCTAAGGATTATGCCAAAGCTGCAATGATTTTTCAACATGGTGTAAATTCTTCCGATTATTTAAAAGCAGTAGAATTTATGAAAAAAGCAATGAAAATTGATTCAACAATTAATAAATCATTATTTGCAGCAGCGACTGATAGATATTTG
>NZ_JBHUPC010000016.1:0-680 GCF_042686145.1 Flavobacterium chuncheonense
TCTGTCCAATCTGTTGTGATAAACGCTGGCCAATCATCATTACAATTCGCTAATTGATAATCTGGTACGTCAACAATCTCTGGAGCTGTCATGTCGTACTCTCTTGATACGCGTGTGGTTTCAGTATCACTGTTTCCACAATCATCGGTGATAGTAAAGGTGTACAATCTATATTGGATACAACCATCTGCACTCGCTCCATCATCAACTCCGCCATCTGATTGAATTCCAACTCCTCCAGCAGAACAGTTATCTGTCCAATCTGTTGTGATAAACGCTGGCCAATCATCATTACAATTCGCTAATTGATAGTCTGGTACGTCAACAATCTCTGGTGCTGTCATGTCGTACTCTCTTGATACGCGTGTGGTTTCAGTATCACTGTTTCCACAATCATCGGTGATAGTAAAGGTGTACAATCTATATTGGATACAACCATCTGCACTCGCTCCATCATCAACTCCGCCATCTGATTGAATTCCAACTCCTCCAGCAGAACAGTTATCTGTCCAATCTGTTGTGATAAACGCTGGCCAATCATCGTTACAATTATCCAATTGATAATCTGGAACATCTACAATCTCTGGAGCTGTCATGTCGTACTCTCTCGATACGCGTGTGGTTTCAGTATCACTGTTTCCACAATCATCGGTGATAGTAAAGGTGTACAATCTATATTG
>NZ_JBHUPC010000016.1:694-1297 GCF_042686145.1 Flavobacterium chuncheonense
TACGTCAACAATCTCTGGAGCTGTCATGTCGTACTCTCTCGATACGCGTGTGGTTTCAGTATCACTGTTTCCACAATCATCGGTGATAGTAAAGGTGTACAATCTATATTGGATACAACCATCTGCACTCGCTCCATCATCAACTCCGCCATCTGATTGAATTCCAACTCCTCCAGCAGAACAGTTATCTGTCCAATCTGTTGTGATAAACGCTGGCCAATCATCGTTACAATTATCCAATTGATAATCTGGAACATCTACAATCTCTGGAGCTGTCATGTCGTACTCTCTTGATACGCGTGTGGTTTCAGTATCACTGTTTCCACAATCATCGGTGATAGTAAAGGTGTACAATCTATATTGGATACAACCATCTGCACTCGCTCCATCATCAACTCCGCCATCTGATTGAATTCCAACTCCTCCAGCAGAACAGTTATCTGTCCAATCTGTTGTGATAAACGCTGGCCAATCATCATTACAATTCGCTAATTGATAGTCTGGTACGTCAACAATCTCTGGAGCTGTCATGTCGTACTCTCTCGATACGCGTGTGGTTTCAGTATCACTGTTTCCACAATCATCGGTGATAGTAAAGGTGTA
>NZ_JBHUPC010000017.1:0-218581 GCF_042686145.1 Flavobacterium chuncheonense
GTTGTAACACAAACAATAACGGTTAATCCTATACCAGGTACGCCTATACCATCACCAGATGTTACAATTTGTAGTGGAGAGTCACCAAATATTACATTGTCTGTGACCAACCCATCAATACCGGGTACAGAAGTAGAATGGTTTGTGTATGATGTAAATGGTGTTGCAGGAGCAACTAATGGATCAGGAGTTGCACCATTACAAATCAACGAGGTGTTGACAACAACAGGAGCAACACAAGGTTATGTGGTGTACCGTGTTCGTACAAAATTAGGAAATTGTCAAGGAGGTTATACAGATTATACCGTGTTTGTTAATCCATTGCCAATGCCAGTATTAGAAGATGGCGCAATTTGTGTGGACGGAACAGGAACAGTTTATCAAACGTATTGGTTAAACGCTGGAGATTTTGGAACAGGCTATGAGTTTTCATGGTATGAAACAAGTGATCCTACGACAGCAATTGCAGTTACAAGTGTGCCGACACTAGAGATAAGTCAAGCGGGTAACTACTTTGTTGTAGTTGAAAACACGACTACAGACTGTATAGGAACATCAAATACAGTAACAGTTATTGCAACAACACCAGCAACCAATATTAGTTATACAGTTACCGATGCGTTTAGTGATAATGCAACCGTTATCGTTACTATAGATCCAGGAGTGAATGGTACTTATCAATACCAAATGGATGATGATGCAGCTCAGGATACAGGAGTGTTTACAGGAGTAAGTCCAGGTACACACACTGTTACAGTTGTTGATACGCAAGGTTGTACATACTTAACAATAGAAGTAATGGTAATTGATTATCCAAAATACTTTACACCAAATGGAGATGGAGTAAACGATACATGGAAAATATCAGGATTAAACCAAGCAAATGCTAAGTTGTATATCTTTGACCGCTATGGTAAGTTAATCAAACAAATTAGTACATTAGATGGTGCTGAGGGATGGAATGGAACTTTCAATGGAGAACCTCTTCCTTCAACAGATTATTGGTTTACTTTAGAGTATATTGAAAACGATCAACCAAAAGTGTTTAAATCACATTTCTCAATGAAACGATAGTTGAAATTGGAATAAATAAAAAGACCACTCGTAAGGGTGGTCTTTTTATTTATAGACTAAAAGAAGTGGTTATTTTTTAGTGTAGATTTCCAATGCTGCTTTTAAGATTGCTACAGAACGGATTAAGTCTTCTTTTTTCAAAACATATGCGATTCTTACTTCATCAAGACCTACATTTGGTGTAGAATAAAAACCTGCTGCAGGTGCAACCATTACAGTTTCTCCATCTAATTCAAAAGTTTCTAATAACCATTGTGCAAAATCATTAGCATTAGTAATTGGTAGTTTAGCAATGCAATAAAAAGCTCCTTTTGGAGTTGCTACTTTTACACCGTCAATTTTTTCTAATTCAGAGATTAAAATATCACGACGCTCTTTGTATTCTGTGATTACTTCATCAAAATAACTTTGAGGAGTTTCTAATGCAGCTTCACTAGCAATTTGAGCATAAGTTGGTGGACTTAAACGTGCTTGTGCGAATTTCATGGCAGCAGCCATTACTTCTTTATTTTTAGAAACGATACATCCTATACGAGCACCACACATGCTGAAACGCTTAGAAACAGAATCAATCATGATTGCATGATTTTCTAATCCAGGAACATTCATTACAGAGTAATGTTTGTATCCATCATATGTAAATTCTCTATATACTTCATCAGCAATTAAGAATAAATCGTGTTTTTTTACAATTTCAGCTAATTGATTGATTTCCTCTTGTGAATACAAATAACCTGTTGGGTTACCTGGGTTACAAATTAATATAGCTTTTGTTTTAGGTGTAATTAATTTTTCGAAATCTTCAATAGGAGGTAATGCAAATCCTGTTTCAATACTAGAAATTACTGGAACAACTTTTACACCAGAAGCAACTGTAAATCCATTGTAGTTGGCATAGAAAGGTTCTGGGATAATGATTTCATCATCTGCATCCATAGTACTACCTAAAGCAAAAAGTAAAGCTTCAGAACCACCTGTAGTGATAATGATATCTTGTGTATCAATAGGTAGATTTTGATTTTTGTAATATTGTGAAAGTTTCTCTCTATAGCTTTCAAATCCTGCTGAGTGAGAATATTCTAATACTTCAATGTTTGCATTTTTTACCGCATCAAGTGCTACTTGTGGTGTTTTAATATCTGGTTGACCGATATTTAAATGGTAAACTTTGTGTCCTTTTTTTCTTGCAATTTCTGCATACGGAACCAATTTTCTAATTGGTGACTCAGGCATTTGTAAGCCTTTTTGTGAAATATTTGGCATTGTCGTTTATTTTGATTTGCAAAATTGCAACTTTTTTTGATATTACTAAAAATATTATGTTTTAAAAATGTTAAACACTTCCGTTATTTCGCTTAATTTCTTACATTTAAGTGAATCTATTTTCTATTTTAATGAAAGCATATGTTAAAATAGCTTGCTTACTTCTTTTTTTTACAAACTTTATTTGTGAAGCTCAATTTCAGTGGCATTCTAAAAATGATAAAGTCTCCATACCCTTTGAACTTTCTCATAATTTAATCATTGCAGATGTTATGGTAAATGAGGTTGAGTTAAAAATGATTTTGGATACGGGATCAGAGCGAAATTTATTATTTAGTTTTCCTGAAAATGATACTTTAGTTTTTGAGCATGCAGAAAAGGTGAAAATTAAAGGAGTAGGGTATGGAGAAATTATTTATGCTTACTTATCAAAGCATAATTCTTTAGCAATTAAATCACTACGAAACGATGATGTTGAGTTTTTATTAGTTACCGATCAAGATATAAGTATTATAAATAAATTAGGTATGCCAGTAAATGGTATTGTAGGTGCCGATTTCTTCAAAGATTATCTGGTTAATATTGATTATGATAAAAGAAAGATAGTGTTGTTTAGAGAGAGCGAAACTGCTTTACACAAAATAAAAAATAAGTTTCAAAGTATAGCAGTAAAAATAATTGATGACAGACCATATATTACCATAAATGCTGTAATCAATAAAAGTGAAGTTTCATTATACTTGCTTGTGGATTCTGGTTTAGGTGATGGTCTATGGTTATTTGAAAATGATTCAATACGCTGTGAAGAATCTTTTTTTGTAGACGTTTTAGGTAGAGGATTAAGCGGAGAAATTATGGGTAAAAAGTCTAGGGTTAAAACTTTATACTTGAATGAGTTTGAATTTGATGGTGCTTTAGTTTCTTATCCTGATAGTATATCAAAAACAAATATTTCTTTAACTGAGAATCGCAATGGATCTTTAGGAGGAGAGATTATGAAACGATTTGATTGGTTTTTTGATTATAAAAACCAAAGATTTTATATGAAAACGAATAGTTTTTTTAATCGCCCCTTTCACTATAATATGTCAGGTTTAGAGATTCAGCATAATGGTATTCAATTGATACAAGAATTGACTTCAACTGAACAAGAGCAATTGTTACGAACTCCAGTGTATGTTAATGAAATGGGGCCTAAAAGTTATACAGTTAAATATAAATTAAAACCTGTTTTCGAGATATATGCAGTTCGGAAAGATTCCCCAGCCTATTTAGCAGGTTTAAACGTTGGAGATAAAATTATTAGTATTAATGGGAGAAAGGCCTATAATTATTCCATTCAAAAAATAACGGATTTGTTTCAATCGGAAGAAGGAAAGAAAATAAAAATGGTGATTCAACGTGAAGGGAAAAAAATGGAATTTGAGTTTTATTTGGAAAAGGTACTATAAAAAAAGAGCTTCAAAATTTTAAAGCTCTTTGTAATATTATTTTTTTTCTTCTTTTTTAACAACTGTTCCTTTAATGCGAAGTGGAACAATACCATTTGGCTTATTCACGGCATTGCTTTCAACAGTAATCGTTTTAGAAATTGGTCCAGGGTTCATATTGTATTTGACAACAATTTTATCCGATGCCCCAGGAGCAATTGGTGTTTTTGGCCATTCTGGAACTGTACAACCACAACTCGATTTTACATTTTTAATAGTTAATGGAGCATTTCCTGTATTGGTAAATTCAAATTCTCTTATTCCGCTGTCTACTCCTTTTACAACTTCACCGTAATTAATGGTTTCTGCTTTAAATTCAATTTTAGGACCATCTTGTGCAAAAGTTGAAATACTAAACAACAGAATTGTCACTATTCGTAATAAATTTTTCATAAGTTTAAAATTAATAGGTTATCGTAAAAATAAACACTTTTGCCTTAAGAACAAATATATAATCGCTTTTTTATTTTAGCATATATCGTTACTTTTGCACACTATAGAGTGCAAAAACGATACCAAACTTATTTTTAAATAATTTAAAGCGAATAATTTGGGAGTTTAAGCTATCCATTTTCCTGCTGTTCGCGCTACACGGTAGCTTGCTTCCATCAGGGCTATATAGGAGATCATAGCATTTTAGTAAATTTAATAGTAATAAAACGAAATAAAATAAATACAGTAATGGCAATTCCAGCACAGTTTAACCCAAAAGACGTAGAAAAAAAATGGTACGACTACTGGATGAAAAATAACTATTTTCATTCCACACCCGATGAGCGTACTCCTTATACTATTGTAATCCCGCCACCAAACGTAACGGGTGTCTTGCACATGGGACATATGTTGAACAATACCATTCAGGATGTTTTAATTCGTCGTGCTCGTTTAAAAGGTTACAACGCATGTTGGGTACCCGGAACCGACCACGCTTCTATTGCTACAGAAGCCAAAGTAGTAGCAAAATTAAAATCGGAAGGAATTAATAAATCCGATTTAACACGTGAAGAGTTTTTAAAGCACGCTTACGACTGGACCGATAAATACGGTGGTACTATCTTGGAACAATTGAAACAATTAGGTTGTTCTTGCGATTGGGACAGAACCAAGTTTACGATGGATGAAGATATGTCGGCATCTGTTATTAAGTCGTTTGTTGATTTGTACAATAAAGGTATGATTTACCGCGGTTTCCGTATGGTTAACTGGGACCCAGAAGCAAAAACTACTTTGTCGGATGAAGAAGTAATTCACGAAGAACGTCAAGGTAAATTGTATTTTATCAATTATAAAATCGAAGGTAGTAACGATACCTTAACTATTGCAACAACACGTCCAGAAACTATTTTTGGAGATACTGCGGTTTGTATCAACCCAAATGATGAGCGTTTTACGCATTTGAAAGGCAAAAAAGCTATTGTACCTATCTGTAACCGCGTTATTCCAATTATTGAAGATGAGTATGTAGATGTTGAATTTGGAACAGGTTGTTTAAAAGTAACACCAGCACATGATGTTAATGATAAAGAATTAGGTGACAAGCACAATTTAGAGATTATCGATATCTTCAACGAAGATGCTACATTAAACACTTTCGGATTGCAATTTGCAGGAAAAGATCGTTTTGTTGCACGTGAGGAAGTTGCGAAAGAGTTAGAAGCTAATGGAGCTTTGGTGAAAACTGAAGTCCATATGAATAAAGTAGGAACTTCTGAACGTACAAAAGCAGTTATTGAGCCACGTTTGTCAGATCAATGGTTCCTAAAAATGGAAGAGTTGGTAAAGCCAGCTATAAAAGCAGTTTTAGAGACAGAAGAAGTAAAATTATATCCAAGTAAATTCAACAATACGTACCGTCACTGGATGGAAAATATTCGCGATTGGAACATTTCGAGACAATTATGGTGGGGACAACAAATTCCTGCGTATTATTATGGTGAAGGTAAAGAAGATTTCGTAGTTGCTGAAAACCCAACAGCTGCTCTAGCTTTGGCACAAACCAAAACTGGAAATCCTAACTTAACAGCTGCAGATTTAACACAAGATGCAGATGCATTGGATACTTGGTTCTCGTCATGGTTATGGCCGATGGCGGTTTTTGGAGGCGTTTTAGATCCAGAAAATGAAGATTTTAAATATTATTATCCAACAAACGATTTGGTAACAGGTCCGGATATTTTATTTTTCTGGGTTGCACGTATGATTATTGCAGGTTATGAGTATACGGGTAAAAAACCTTTTAATAATGTATATTTAACGGGATTGGTTCGTGATAAACAACGTCGTAAGATGTCAAAATCGTTAGGAAATTCTCCAGATCCACTAGATTTAATAGAGAAGTTTGGTGCCGATGGTGTTCGTGTAGGTTTACTATTGAGTGCCTCTGCAGGAAATGATATCATGTTTGACGAAGAGTTGTGTAACAATGGTAAAGCTTTTGCCAATAAAATTTGGAATGCATTCCGTTTGATTAAAGGATGGGAAGTAGCGGATATAGCACAACCAGAAGCTTCAAAAATTGCGATTGATTGGTATGAAGCGAAGTTGCAACAAACTTTAGCTGAAATTGAGGATAATTTTGAAAAATACCGTTTATCAGACGCTTTAATGGCAATTTACAAACTGGTATGGGACGATTTCTGTTCGTGGTTATTAGAGATTATTAAGCCAGGTTACCAACAGCCAATTGACCGTGCTACATTTGACAAAGCAATCGAATTGTTGGAAGCAAACTTGAAATTGTTACATCCGTTTATGCCATTCTTAACGGAAGAAATTTGGCAATATATTGCTGATAGAACTCCAGAGCAAGCTTTAATTGTTTCGGAATGGCCAACAATGAAGGATACTAATGCTGATTTAATTCCAGCGTTTGATTTTGCATCAGAAGTAATTTCAGGTATTCGTACCATTCGTAAAGAAAAGAACATTTCGTTTAAAGATACTATCGACTTGAAAGTAATCAACAATGAAAAAGTAGCTACTACTTTTGATGCGGTTATTTTGAAATTGGGTAATGTAGAAAGTTTAGAATATGTAACGGAAGCTGTTGACGGGTCGTTGACGTTCCGTGTGAAATCAAATGAGTATTTTATTCCAATTTCAGGTAATATTGATGTAGAAGCAGAAGTTGCGAAGCTTGAGGAAGAATTAAAATATATTCAAGGTTTCTTGCGTTCGGTACAAGGAAAGTTGAGCAATGAGAAATTTGTGAACGGTGCACCTGAACAAGTAATTGCTAACGAACGTAAAAAAGAAGCTGATGCTTTAGCAAAGATTGCTACTATTGAACAAAGTTTAGCAAGTTTGAAATAACAAGCAATTAGTACAATTTATATATAAAAAAGGACAATCAAATGATTGTCCTTTTTTATTTTAATGAGCACGCATTTTTTCTAGGGTTGTACCCAAACTGCGTTTTATTTTTTCGATGGCTTCATAAAACGATTTTTCAATTGTTTCAGCGTGTGTCGTAATGGCAATTGGATTTTTCTTTTCCATGCGTACTTCTATAGTACAACGTTTGTCATCTTTACCAAATTTAGTACTGTTTTCGTCACCAAAATGTACTTCTACGCGTGTAACTTTATCATCAAAACGCGCCAATTCTTTTTTTACTTCTTCAGTGAAAAAGTCATTCATTCTGCTGAAGCCTTCGATATTTTTATCCGTGTTAATTTGTACTAACATAAACTTTTAGTTTTGAATTAATATTACATTCAATTTACGGATTTTCTTTCGAATTATAAACTCAAAAAGTAAGAATTAACATTTATTTTTTCAGCTTTTTATATTCGCGAAGTAAAGTTTTTAGCTCTCGGTTTGAAGTTACATCAATGTCTTTATCGGATAGTAAATGGTTGAATTTAAAATGGAAGGAGAAGTTATTTTGGGTTAGTTGTGAAGCAAGAGTATTAAGTTCTTTACGTAACAAACGTTTTTCGTTTTCCATTATGCGTAAACTTTCAAATTTATCTTTGAAATCCCTGCGGAAAGTATTGGTTTTAAAAGGAATCGAATGCAGTATACGCATTTGTTGTTTCGATTTTAAATCCAATTTATCGATAAGCTTATAGGTTATATTTTGAATTTCTTTAACTTGTAAAACCTCAATGTTTTCTGGAAGATATGATTCGGTTTTTGTATTGTTTTTTTTAGAGGCTTTCTGCTCAGATGCTTTTTCAGGAATGTTGGTATTCATATAGCCGCTACCAAAGCATTTTTTACATTTAGGATTTAAACCTTCGCAAGTACAAATTTGAACTGACATATTAATTTTTTTGAGTTATTGAAGTGGCATTTACGCTAGTTCTCAATAACCTTCATGCACAGCTCGTATGAGGCAAATATACGAAAAGCAATTCAGTTTATCAGATAGGTCATTTTAGACTTTTTTGAAGGGATGAAAATATTTTTAGTGTTTTTGTTTTGAATGCAATGAGCTCTAATGATTTGTTTTAAAAATTAGAAGTTTTGGATTTTTTAAAAACGGCTATTTCGACTGTATTTTAGTTTTCTTTCCTCTTGTTAAGTATAAAATTGAACCAAAAAGAGGAACGGCTAATACACCCAGAAACCAAAAGACTTTATCATTTCGTTCAAATTTGCTTTTTAGAATGTCAACTAAGCAATACATCCATAAGGCTGCAATACTGAATACGAGTGCTTGCCAAAAAAATAAACTATAAGAAAAAGAGTTATCCATAAAATTATTTGAATTACTTATTGTTTTATCAACTTTTTGTAAAATCTAATATAATAAGATAGAAAATACAAACCGATAAAAGTTGTTAACAACGATTATTGATTTTAAGGAAGAGGAATGATTTTATTAATTTAAAAACTATCGAATGACCAAGTCGTATTTTTCCAATAAACCTTTTAAACCTTCCATAGCAAATTGTGCTTTTTTCAATTTGTTGAGTTCTGGGTCAATGGTATAATTGTAGCTGGTGCTAAAGTCTGCTTTGTTTAAAATGGTTTCAATAAAAACTGTACGGCGAAGGTTGCAATTGTCAAAAACCGCTTCGGTTAAGTCGGTTTTCATAAAATCAGCAGATACTAAACTACAACCCGTAAAACGAATTTTCTTCAGTTTTAAGGCGTAGAATTTACTATAATCCAAAAGACAATCGGTGAAGTTGAAATCGTAAATAACCTGATCGGTCATGGCGAAATTAACGTTCGTAAAATCACATTTTATAAATTCAACACCACGTAGTGAAACGTAGTTGATTTTAGTATCGTGGAAATTACAATCGGTAAACGTACAGTCGATAAAATATACACTTACAAAAGTACACGCTCTGAAATCGCAATTGGTAAACGTACAATTTTCAAACTCTTTGTATTTAATAGCTTCTTCGGTAAAAATTGTACCGTTAAAGTTTTCTTCGTGTATAAAATCGCTAGCCATTTAATATAAAGTCTTATTTCTTTTTCTTACGTTTTGCTGCACGTTTTGCTTCCACAGCACGATTACGAGGTGCGGTTTTACGAGGTTTTGTTTTTCCAGGTCCTCCAAGGTTAACTTTCTTGTTTTTCTCTTTCTTTTCGTGGAAAGATGGCCCTTTTTCCTCTAAGTTGATTTTTTTACCTACCGTTTTAAAACGTTTTTTATCTTTTTCAAACTCCAAACGCTTTTCAGCAATTTCAACGCCTTCTGGAATGTCTAAAATAGGGATTTCCATGTTCATTAATTCCTCAACGGCTAACAAACGTTCGTCTTCGTATGGCGCTATAAAACTCAAAGCGACACCTTCTTTATCGGCACGACCGGTACGACCAATACGGTGAATGTATTGTTCTGGAATTTCAGGAAATTGTAAGTTGAAAACATGAGTAATGTTAGAAATATCCAAACCACGAGCCATTACATCGGTAGTAATTAACCCGCGCAATTCGCCACTTTGAAAACTCGCCATCGATTGTAAACGATAATTTTGAGTTTTATTGGAATGGATAACGCCAAATTGACTAGGGAAATCTTCTTCCAAGGCATCAAAAGCAACTTCTACAATACGCTTATTATTTACGAAAAACAACACACGTTCCATCGTTTCATCGGTAGCCAATAAATGCTTGATAATGTTTAACTTGGTTAAAAAGTTAGGAGCGGTATACAGTTTTTGTGTAATTTGTTCCAAAGGTGTTCCACTTGGCGCTAAAGAAACTTCTTCGGGAAAATCAAAGTATTCGTCTAATATTTCATCTACATCTTCGGTCATAGTAGCCGAAAACAGAATGTTTTGTCTTTTTGATTTCATCATTGACAAAATAGAGGTCAACTGCACACGGAAACCAAGGTTTAGAATTTCATCAAACTCATCAATGACTAACTTTTGCAAATTGTCAAAACGCAACACATTGTCTAGTGCCAAGTCCATTACACGACCTGGTGTTCCTACCAAAACATCAACGCCTTCGGCTAAACTTTTACGTTGGGTATTAATGTTAACCCCACCATAAATGCCTAAGGTTCTTACCGACATAAATTGCGTCAGTTTTTCCACTTCTTCCACTACTTGTACTACCAATTCTCGTGTAGGAACTAAAATTAAAACACGTGGTGCTTCGTTATCTTGAAATTTCCATTGTTTTAAAATTGGAATCAAATACGCAAAAGTTTTCCCAGTTCCTGTTTGGGCAATACCCATCATATCTCTACCCGATAAAATTACCGAGTGCGATTTTTCTTGAATAGGAGTAGGGTGTACAAAACCTAATTCGTCTAAGGCTTTTTGTAATGATTTTGGTAAGTCGAAATCCTGAAATGTTTTCATGTATGCCGTATTTGTGGCAAAGGTACGGATTTTAGACTATTAAATAGTGTTTAGGTAAAAGAGCTCTAAAATTGTTCATTAAAATTTAAGGGTATTATTTTTTAAAAATTAAATTGTCATCGAAAACAATTGGGTTTGCGGTGCTTTTCGTTTTAATTTTAAATCAAAAGCCATACAGATATTACGGACAAATGGTTTTCCTTTTTCGGTAACGGTAAGGGCATCTTCATGAATTTCCAATAAGCCGTCATGTACCATTTCTTGTACTGCATCTAAAATATTTTGCAATTCTGAAAATTGTTGGGCTTTGTCTTTCCAAGAAGTCTCAAATTGACACATGATATTTAATATGTGACGGCGTATGATTAAATCTTCATTATTTAAAATATGACCACGGTATACTGGGATTTCATTGTTGTCCAAACGTGCGTAATAGTCCTCCAATACTTTTTCGTTTTGTGCAAAAGCATTCCAACTGTCACTGATGGAAGAAACACCTAAACCAATCATAAGTTTGGTATTGGTGGTGGTATACCCCATAAAGTTACGGTGTAATTTTCCTTCTTGAAAAGCGGTAAACATAGAATCGTTTTCCAATGCAAAGTGATCCATGCCAATTTCATGAAAACCGTGTTTGGCCAATTGTAATTTTCCTTGTTCGTACAATTCACGTTTGGTATCGTCTTTTGGTACATCTTCATCTTTAAAACCACGTTGGCCGTTACCTTTTATCCATGGAACATGAGCATAGCTGTAAAAAGCCAAACGATCTGGATGCAACGAATTGGTTTTGTCAATGGTGTCTAGAATGTCTTCTAAAGTTTGAAAAGGTAATCCAAAAATCAAATCGTGACTGATAGATGTATAACCTATTTCTTTTGCCCAAAGCGTTACTTTTGCAACATTATGAAATGGTTGCACACGGTGTATAGCGGTTTGTACTTTTTCCGAATAATCTTGAACACCGAAACTTACCCTGCGAAATCCCAAATCATACAAGGTTTGTAAATGCTCTCGGGTGGTGTTATTGGGGTGCCCTTCAAAGCTGAATTCATGTTCTGGGGTAACAAAACTTTCTTTTAAGATGCCGTTGATTAACGTTTTTAGATTTTCAGGCGAGAAAAATGTAGGGGTTCCTCCGCCTAAATGGATTTCTTTAATCAATGGTTTGGTAGGGAAAGTATCGCAGTACAATTCCCATTCTTTAAGAATGGCTAAAATGTAAGGATGTTCCACTTCGTGGCGTTTGGTTATGCGTTTGTGGCACCCACAAAAAGTACATAAACTTTCGCAAAACGGTAAATGGATGTATAGACTGATGCCTTCAGTGGCATTAGATTCTTGAAAGGTTTGCAAATAGGATGTTTTCCATTTCTCGTAAGAAAAGGAAGTTTCATCCCAATAGGGTACAGTTGGGTAACTCGTATAGCGAGGTCCTGGTACGTTATATTTTTGAACTAATGAAGGCTGCATACTTTATTAATTTATTCAAAAGTACTGTTGTTTGATTTTCTAAAAAATGATAATTGTCATATTGGCAGCAATGTAACATAGATTACATATTTGGTCTGTTTCTTGCAGTAAATTTGTGTAAAAATTAGAACTTATGAATGCAAAATTTAATGCGATAATCAATCAAAAACAATTAACCTTAGTCGATTTTTACGCCGATTGGTGTGGACCTTGTAAAATGTTGGCGCCTATATTACAAGAAGTGAAATCCATTGTGAAAGACGATGTGAAAATTATTAAAATCAATGTAGATCAACACCAAGATTTAGCGGCTGAATTTAGTGTACGTGGTGTACCTACGATGTTGTTGTTCAGGGAAGGACAAATGCTTTGGCGTCAATCAGGAGTTTTATCGACACGAGATTTAGTGGGTATTATTCAACAACATTTAAATTAATTTTTTTGTATATTTAATCAAATTTAAAAAATAAATGAAACTACGTTTTTTAGCTTTAGCAGCACTTTCCTTATTATTCGTTTCTTGTATTGAGCAAAAACAAGAAGGTGTATCACTAGTAAATCCAACGCTGTTTGAACAACAATCACAAGCATCAGATGTGCAATTGGTAGATGTGAGAACGCCAGAAGAATATGCAGAAGGTCATTTACCGAATGCCGTTAATATGAATATTAGTGATGTTTCGTTTGATACTAAAATAGCTACTTTGGATAAAACAAAACCAGTGATGGTGTATTGTAAAATGGGGGGTAGAAGTGCTAAAGCTGCTGCAAAATTGAAAGAAGCGGGTTTTACAACCGTAACCGATTTAGAGGGAGGAATTGTTAATTGGAAATCGGAGGAGAAACCAATAGAGAACTAACTTTAACTAGATTATATTATGAAAAAAAACATGGGAAATGGCGACCGATTTTTACGAATAATAATTGGTGTTTTAGCTTTAATTTTAGGCTTGTCGGGCAATTTTGATGGAACTTTAAATTGGATAATTTTGGCAGTAGGTGTTATAATGGTAGTAACTTCTTCCATGCAGTTTTGTCCGCTTTATTCCTTGTTTGGTATTAACACTGGAAAATCAAAATCGGAGAAATCTAAGTGATTTTGTGTTGATTACTATGTAATTTTTTTTAATGTAAAAATATCAGAATAGATTTTTTAAAATAAGTAATAAGCCAAGTCTATTGACTTGGTTTTTTTGTGTCATTTTGATTTTGAGGACACTACAATTGAGAAAGGGGGTAAAAATGAAATTGTGAATATCTCTTTGTAAATTTTAGCCTTTTTCTTTGTGCTAAAATTTATCTTTGGCTCCCTTTAAAAAATTAGAAAGATGAGTAATATTTGGTATGAGTGCAAAGTGCGCTATAGAAAACTTGATGAAAACGGTGTACAAAAAGTAGTGACAGAGCCATATTTGGTTGACGCATTGTCCTATACAGAGGCGGAATCTCGCATTAATCAGGAAATGACTGCTTATGTAAGTGAGGAGTTTAAAATAACCAACATTCGTGTAGCCAATTATTCTGAAATTCATCCTTTTGATAATTCCGATCGTTGGTTTAAAACCAAAATTGTTTTGGTTGCTTATGACGAAGAAAGTGGTAAAGAACGCAAGTCCAATATTTATTTATTGGTTCAAGCCAATGATATAAAAGAAGCTTTTGATAATTCTACTCATGCGATGAAAAATACGATGGGAGATTATACCATAACAGCTATTACAGAATCGCCAATTATGGATGTGTTTCCTTTTTTTAAAGGAGATGAAGATGGAGTAGTGGTGAAAGCTCGCCCAGTTGTTACTGAAAATATAGCTGATGAAAGTGATTATATGGTTGTTAATGAAGAAGCGGAATTTGCAATAGAGAATAATGATTCAATTTTTGAAAATATCACAGTAATAGAAGAATAGTTGATACTTCAATAAAAAGCCAAGTGAATGAACTTGGCTTTTTTATTAATTAATACTATAAAGTATTTTTTGGTATGGCATAAAATAGTTAGAATCCAAATCCCAATCCAAAAGTAAATCGCAATCCATCACTCGAATTGAACAAGCCGAAGTTTGCAGAAAGCATTTCAACAGCATTTACAAAAAAACCTCCACCATAACTATTGTGCCATTTATCGGAATCTTCATTTTTTTGCCACACGCGTCCATAATCAAATCCACTGTATAGTCCCATTTTTAGAGGTATGAGTTGGGTTTTCATGCGTCCGAAACTGTAACGTATATCGGTATTTTGATAAAAGGAGTTTCGACCCGTAAAACGTTGATTGCGGAAACCTCTTAAACCATCTGTACCACCTATAGCGGCCGCTTGATAAAACTCAAAGCCATTTCCAATGTTAACATGTGCTTTTATATCGGTAGCCAAAACAAGTTTACCCGAAGTATCAAGTTTATGCGCTATTTTTAAATTGGGTACGATATAGGTAAAGTCACGGTTGTTTATATCTAAATTGTTTTTATATCCGAGGTTCAAATTGAATTGTAAACCAATTGTAGGGTATGCTTTATTATCTGCATTTGAGAAGGAATAATTTGCATTTGCTCCAGCAAATTGAACTTCATCAAAAACATAACTTGGCAACACATTAAACTCATTGATGAAGCGGTCAAAACTTTGGTGAATTTCTATTGATTCATAACTTAGACCAAGTTTGATTTTGCTACCTCTATTAGAATTCCACAACAATGCAGGTTTTATATTGACTTCTCTTACTTTCACACGATTGTAATTAAGCCCTTTATCCTCGTCAAAATTTTGGGTTTCGTTACCGTATCCAAAAAAGTTTAAACTGAAATTTGGACTGTGGAAATTTGCTTCTATGCACAAATTTAAATTGTTGATTACATTGGCATATTCGGAATTGTATTGTAGCTCGTATCCATTTGTAGCAAAGTAATAAAATGCACCTAGTTGGTGTCTGCTTGTAAATGGGTTTCTTTCAAAACCATAAGTGGTATACGTGTCTCTAATGCCTAATTTTAATCCATCATCGGGGTTATAGCCCATCATCGGTAAAAATTGATTGATATTGTTTCGTAATTTTCTATAATCGTAAACGTTAGTGTTGTAATTATCGGTGAGTCTTACGTGTGCTTTTCGGGCATTAGTGACATCGTTCTTTTTCGATTTGTAATCGTACAGCATTACATTTTTGCCTTTTTCAACTTTATATGCATCATTGTTTTGTCCGCCAATTAATCGCAATTTGATTTTTTTACTTTTTCCAATAACTTCAAAAGTATCGTCATCATCTAATGCATAAATCCATATTTCTTTGGTTGCATCTGGATTATAAGTATGGCTATAATAGGGTTGTTGTATAACATTTTCCTTTTTTTCAAAAAGTCTGACGGTAACATGTCCGTTTTCGTTATTTTCAACTTTGATATAATCTTGTTTATTGGTAGCCGTTAAAACCGCATATTTTTGAACCAATTTCAGATAGCGCTCCATGATTTTTTTGAGGTTGTTTCTTCTCTCTTTTAAAATGGATTTTATTTCTTCAATTGTAGAATCGTTAACTTCTTTTGGTAAAGATTTAAATGCTTCGTCAATTACTTCATTGGTAATATTAGATTGAATAAATGCTATTTGTTCTTGCCAAACCGTTTCATCAGTATTTGATAGAAACGCTACATCTAATGGAAATCCTGATAAATTAAAACCTTTCACGTCAACTAAATCGGGTTCATATTTTCTGAATTTTCTAGCTTGTGGTATTAAGTGCACTGCAGTACTAAAAACAAAGCCATCAGACATTCTAGAAAAGGCTAAATCACGATCTCTAGGAAGTGGGCGGTAAACAATACCGTCGTTCTCTTTGTATTCCATCCAGCGCCACTGGTCTTGATGACGATCGGCATCACCAATTAGTATGTCAAACAAACGCGCTTTGATAAATTCTTTTTCATCTACCGTTTTAGAATTGCTTTTATGAATTTCGCGCATCATATCGAACGTACTGAGGATTGTTCCGTTAAAATTATTACCGCCTAGTTCGGAATGACCATCAGAAGGATGTTCTTCAAATAGATACAATTCATCACCAAATTCGGCATTGTATTCACCTAAAGCATTTTGCTTGGGAACGTAATATAATTTTGGATTTAAGTGTGCTAATTGAATAGCATCTGAAAGTTTTGCAATTGTGAAAGGTGCATAAGGATGTGAGCCTGTAAATACATCTTCTAAAAAACGTTCGGATGCCGTTTCTTCAAACTGTCCTTCGATATATTGATCTTTTATTATTGCAGCTTGTATAAACTGTGCCGCTTGTTTTTTCATTGCTCTCAACACATATCGTTTTCCTTCTGCATTTTCTAAATGTAAGGTTTTGGATTGTGTACCTCCTCCTTTTCTAATAGGAGTTAATCCTCCTTTTAAAGTGTCGATAGCTACCACTTTTGCTTCAACAGGCGTACTATAATATTTTCTAAATCGGTTGCCCCAAAGAAAATCATAGCTTTTTGATTTTCTGGTTTGTTCCTCAGTATATATCGAAGCATTAATAGTTGCTTGTTTCGTTAAATCATACTCGTATTTTGTTTTTTCTGGCGCCTCAAAAATGGTTTTGGTAAAAGCTATTTTGTTAAGTTCCGCATTATAAAATTGAACGTCTACAGCATTGTTTTTATAGAGGTTCAATAAAGCAAATCCTTTAGCACCTTCACCATAATCTTCATTGTTTTTGACTTTTACAGTTGTAATTTTGGAACCTGAACCGCTGATAATCTGCTTTAAGTTATCGGCTTCAATATACTGTTGCGAATGTTCATGTCCTGATAGGAAAATCACTTTTTCATTTTGTTGAGCAACTGCAATAATATTTTGTCTAAGGTCATTATAAAAAGTATTGTAAAGGTCAGCATTAACGATACCACTCGTTTTTCGAATAATATTTTTCAAGTTCCCGATTATAGGGAGTGGTTTCATATAATCCTTGAAACTATAATGCCCACCGTGAACACCATTGGTAAACATCGGATGGTGGATAGCAATTAGCGTAATTTTGCCTTGTGATTTTTTGATTTCACTGCGCACTTCATCCAAAAAATCTTCACGAGTGGTAAACTCGCATTTGTCATTTATGCTTGGATGGTTGTCCCAATTAGTGATGTACCATTGCGAATCGATTATTAATAAAGCAACATCATCACTGATGTTCACTTTTTCAATAGGGCAACCATTTTCTGGTTTGAAGGTGTTTTTACCTAGCGCTTTTTCTACTAGTTTTTCTTGCGCTTTTAAGCCGTTTATTCCACTATACCAATCATGGTTACCTGGTATAAAATATACTTTTCCAGGAAAAGTTTTAGCAACCTCGAGTTGTGCGTTTAAAGTGTTAACTGCTGCTTCAAATTTTGGACTTTTTTCTGATGGAATTCCTTTTTGGTAAACATTATCACCTAAAAAGAATAGGATATCATTTTGATCCGCTTTAATAAATTGTTCCTTTAATTTTAAAAGCGCAATTGGACTAGCTCCATTTTCCTCTAATTTTCCAGCATCACCTATTAGAAAGATATTCGTAGTTTCATCGTTAATGTTGTCTAAAGTAGATTTATCTGAATATGGATGATTAGACTGATAAGTTGCACAGCCATTGAAAAGTATAGCGAAACTAAAAAAAAGTATCGTGTATTTTTTTAGCATATAATATTCTGATTAGGTGTTTTGTAAATCTTCAATTGTAAATGTCTTTGCCACTTTTTTGAGATTATGATTAAGATCTACTCTAATGGCTTTGATACCAGTAGCTCCTTGTAATTCTTCTAATTCTAGAATTTCAATTTCTTTTCCGACATAATTTTTCGATTGTAGAAATTCAAAATATTTAAGATATTCTCTTTCTATTGCATTACTCGAGTACACCACGCAAAGTTTGTGCGGCTGCGTAAGTCGCTCATTGGTGTTTTTGATATGTGCTTTATCAATACGTTTTTTAATCATTTCGTATCTAACGTTGTAGGCGCCATCTACATCAAATCGCTTTTCATCCATTCTATATCGGATGGTTATGGGAACATCATAGGCTAATATTAAAGAAGCTACTTCTAATTGTACAGGAAATTCCTTTTGTTTTTGATAATACATGGCTTCCATTTCGCAAGTAACTTGTAGCTGCCAGAGCCTTAAGCTGTACAGCGTAGAAGGGTGATAGGTTGCATTTTTAGCAATTGACTGTCCCAAGTAGATGTTGTGTTCAATACCGTCGGTTTTAAATTTTTCAAAATAGTGAGGGTATATATTTTGTGCCACAATTTGTTGTTTGTCTAAAAAGGAAGACAAGGTTTTATTGGTGGCGTCTACAGTACAATCATAGGCTTTACGTGCTTTGTAAATTGTTTTGGATTCTTTTTCTAGACTTTCTAAAAATACTTTAATATCCTGATTGTTTGAATTAGATGCCGCTAAATGTTCCAAAAGTGGAAATATCTGTTTTTCATAAAATAAATTCACTTCCTGTTCGGAATTGGTTAAAAAAGCATCTTTTAATTCATATAACAATTTATCGATTTGATAGATTAACTGTTCGTAAAAGGAGAATGCTCCATTGGTCAACCTTTTTTGAAGAATACTTTTAGTTTGCTCTAGCTGACTTGTAAGGTCTTTTTGAATGGCGTCGTTGCGAGCAATTGAGGAACCTACAATATCGACTTGACCGTATAAGGGTAAAACATCTTTAAAAACAATTTCATTAAAAGTGGGTGTTTCATCATTGTTCCTTGCTTGAATGTATTTGCTAGCTTCCTCTTCAAAACGCCAAACTACAGCATGATGAATGGAAGTACATTCTTCTTGAATGACGGCGCGTATTTCATTTTGAAACTCGGTAATTACTCTTGCCGAGTAACTCAAAATAAAAGGCATTATAGTGTCCAATTTTACCATGTTGATGGCATTGATTTGATTGACACAATCACTAGCCAACTCAATTATATAATTAACTTCTTTATTGATTAAAATAGGGATAAGGACTATACTTTTTAATCCTTTTTTCAATAATAAATTGCTAAGACGGTTACCATTGGTTTGTTTATGATACTGTTCTACATTAGCAATTATAACTGGTTTAAAATCGACAAAGAGTTGTTTGTTAACTTGATCACAAGCATATTGCGAAATATTCAGTTGCTCGTCTTGAGAAAGGGTTATTATTTCAAAGTTTTTATCATAAGCAGGAAATAAAAAATCTTTACTCATACTGTAACTACCCAATTGTAGGTTGGGTAAGTTGAAAATACGTCTGATGTCTTCCTTTAGCAATTTAAAACTCTCCCGATTGGGTTCTATTAAGTGCGTCTTAAAATCATCTATTTGCTCATCCAGAGTGGTGTCAATTAAATTTATGATGCCAAATCCTTCAACGGTCCAAGAGTTATCTGGAAAGTATTTTTTCCAGAAAGTTTTATCATTAGCATTAGCCAAAAGTTCGTTTACAATGTCTTTTGTAATTTCAATTGCATTTTCATTGGGATAAATATCCAAAAAGTCGGCATTGAACGTTACTCTATAACGTTTTCGAACTCCATTTAAATTTGTAACTGTAATGGTTTTTGGACGATCAAAATCTATCGCATAATTGTAGTAGCTGTTTAAAATGATGGTATACGCTAATAAATCGATTGAATTTTCATTGTCTTGATACAGATTTTTGAAAATATCTTTTTGTATTTCAGAATCGTTAATGATTCTTTGCAAGCGGTTACTACAGTAGAAGATATCGTTTGAGTAGGGGGATACCGCCGCTTTTATTTCATTATCGGTTAGGGCAGAAGGAAATACAGTAGCCATGATTTGATCAATAACCGATTTGTGTTTGTAGAAATCCTCTAATGATGAGGTTCCTGATGCTAAATCTGGAGATTCTTCAAATAGTTTTAATACTAGTTCTGCTTGTTGCTTGATTAGTATATTGCTTGAATTTAATTCATTTTCCAACTTTTCCTTTAACAAACGCAGTGATATTACCACTTTAAATAATTCAGTATTTTGATTTCCCATCTTCTTTGGTTTTATAGTGAAACGGTTAGATGATAGCTTATCACAAATGCTAGAGCAGAGATAATAATACCAATCATAAATACAGTGTAGGTAATTCTTAACAATCGGTATTTACGTTCTAAGACGAGTCCTAAGTAATACAAATCTTTTGTAAGTGAATTGTATAATACTTCTTCATTCTCAATTAAATATTGAATACCCCATTCAAATTCTTTTAAGTTCATTTTTCGAAAATTACCAAAAAACAAAATATTGGTTTGTTTGTTTTTAATCATTTCTGGGGTAACTTTTGTGGTAGAAATTTTTGGTCGTGTTGACAATACTGATAATACAACAGATGCAACACTAAAGATCATTAGAATCAATGTTGGAACCACTAAAAAGGAATTGGAAGGGCTGTCGAGTTTTGGTATTAAATTGGACAACGCAACTGAAATTATAATAGCATTTACCGATAATAGGATATTAGCTTTAGTATCGGCAATGGCACTTAACTCGATATGGTTTTTGAGTTGTACCCTGAAGAGCGTTTCCACACCTCTTCCAATATTTGAAGCATTCCTTTTTTCGTTTTTAGACGATAACTTCTCAATTTTCTGTTGCAGTTTAAATTGATTGTTTTCCTTTAAAGGTTGCCAATTTCTTTTGGCATAATTGGTAAAAAAACGTTGGTTTTGAAGAAAATCTTTATTTTGGTTTAACCATTCCAAAGTTTCAATGGTTATCCCTTTTTTACAACTAATTTCGGTTTTTAATTTTTCTGAAATTTCAACATAGTCGTCCAATATTACATGACCACAATCAGCATCTTTTATAATACATTCGAGTCTATCATTTGGTACCCCCCCTAATTTTGTAACCTCGATAAGTCGAAGTACAGTGTTGATATCATTTTCGTTGAAGTCCTTTGACTTTAAATAATCATATGCAATTCGTTTACTAACTTCTTCGTGTCCCTCATTTTCATGGATAAAACCAACATCGTGAAACCAAGCGGCTAGTTGCACCAAAAGAATTTCACTTTCGTTACAATTTTCTTCTTTTGCTAAAGCTGTAACCAAGGCAACAACCCGCTTGGTATGAGATAAGTTATGGTAATAATTATCGGCAGGTAAATTACCACTCAATAAATCTATTATATAAGACTCAACATCTTCTAAAAGCATAATTAAAGTATTTATATAAAGGTAATTAATTTAAGAATATTTTAGAAACATTTTTAGTTTCCCAAAGGTAATGGCCGATTGGAAAAAATGATTTAAACAAAAGAAGAATAGCGAATAGGAGAACTTTATTAATAAAAAAAGGCTGAATCCTGATAACAAGATCCAACCCCTCTACTCTCTAATAAAAATTAGATCTATTTTAAATTTGAATAACAGTGATAACTATCATTAATGCAATAGAAAAAAAATTGATACTAAAGTTAATGGCATAACTTTTATCTTTTGATAACAACTTTACAGTAGAAAACAGAAAGTTAGCGACTATAAATGTTATAACAGGTATGGTAACCAATTCGCGTATAAAATTAAATATTTGGTTATTAAAGTGGATGTAAGAAACAAGAATTAAAAGTAAAATATAGCACAATGCTAGAACGCTTAATAGGGATAAAATTTTACTTGCTGGCATCGTAATAAAATAACTTTTATAGACTTATGTAAATACAAATATAATAAAATAAGGATTTAATTATATTTTTTTGATAAAAAATCTTACCAAAATATAACTTTTAAATCGTTGGTTTTTAATAACTCTTAAGTTCTGATATGCAAAAAACGCATATATTGACCACCCATTTTCGTTTTAAAGTGACCACCCAAAATCGGGGCAAATTGACCACCTGATTTTTCTCCTTTTTAAAGCTGCTTTTTCAAGTGTTAGATGTTATTCAAATATAGTTAAAATTATTCCTTGATATTGGCTCTTTTAATGTAAAAGAGAATGGATACTGATGTGTTCATTATTGGTGACCTTAAAGTTAATATTAAATTTACCTGATTTAATAACTACAAACAAGATGTGCAATAATTGAATATCTTATTGAACTACTTGATGTAATAGTGTTTTTCTATTTGAGGTGTCACTTTGATTATAATTTTTAGAGACACCTTGAAAGACACCTAAACTTTGAGATTTTATGAATAATTTGACATATAAGAAAAAGAAAAAACCCACTAAATAATTGAATTTAGTGGGTTTTAAAACCATTTGCTTTTCAGCTCGCGGAGAAAGAGGGATTCGAACCCCCGGACCTGTTACAGTCAACAGTTTTCAAGACTGCCGCATTCGACCACTCTGCCATTTCTCCAGTAAGACCGCATTCATTTCCTGATTGCGAGTGCAAATATAGAAGTTTTTTTTGAATTAAAAAACATCTGAATGAAGGCTCTACACTATTTTTTAAATAATAAATTGCAATATAATTTTAAGATGTTGATTTACAGGTAAACATATTTTAATTTTTTTTTCAAAAAATATTGAAAAGGGCCTTAATTTAAAATTAAGGCCCTTTTTTCAGGTAGATTATTTGTTGTTCAAATCATTTAGAGAAGGGATGCCTGAAAGTTCTTATATATCCGCTGCATCATTAATCGTAATTTCGGTGATAAATTCTTCTTTAGGTAAACGGAATTTTTTCATGTTAACCAACCAGTCATTTTCCTCCTCACGGTATCCTATTGGTAAAATTACTGTACTTCTGAACCCTGTTCCTTTTAAATTTAAAAGTTCATCAAGTTTTTCCGGGATAAAACCTTCAATAGGGGTTGCATCTACTTTTTGTTCAGCCGCTGCCGCAATAGCCATAGCAAATGAGATGTAACTTTGTTTGGCAGCATGATGAGCCTGCCACTCTTGGCCTAGTGGAGCATATAGGCTCAATAGTGAGTTTTTATAGGCGTCCATTGTTTCATGTGGCAAATTACGAGCATCCATCATGTTGTTGAAAACATTGGTAACACGTTCTTCACTATATCCATCCCATGCTGCCCAAATTAAAAGATGCGAACAATCGGTAATTTGATTTTGATGGTAAGCAATTCCTTTTATTTTTTCTAGTAAAGCTTTGTCTGATGTTACTAAAATTTTATACTGCTGTAAGCCTGAAGAAGAAGGAGCTAAACGTGCTGCTTCTAATATATAGTCCAACTTCTCCTGTGGAACCATTTGTCCGTTCATTTTTTTTGTTGCATAACGCCATTTTAAGTCGTCTAATAAAGCCATAGTTTCTATATTTTATTTTAGGTGTACAAAAATACAATGGAATTGTTTATTTTTGAAACCTAGTAACAAAAAGTAACAGTAACTTTTGAGTAACCTCTTGAATATGACAGAAGATAATTTTCAAACAGAATGCATGAAAAACATTATGGCCGTTCACGATACCATGGATGTTTTGAGTGGAAAATGGCGTATTTCTATAATCGCTTCATTGTATTATCATGATAAGAGAAGATTTTCTGAGATTTTAAACGATGTAAAAGGAATTTCCAATAAAATGTTGAGTAAAGAATTAAAAGAATTGGAAATCAATATGCTTGTTAAACGTTCCGTTTTGGATACGCAGCCCATTACTGTGCAATATGAGTTGACGCCTTATGGTAAAAAACTACAAACTGTTATTCAGAGTTTAATTGAATGGGGTAGAGAACATCGTAAAGAAATTACTGGGAAATAATTAGAAAATAATTTTTATAGCGTTAGTAACCATTGCTATATTTTTTATAGTCAAATTCAATTTTATAATGATATTCTATTTCCTGTTTGAATTTTATTTTTAACCTCAGGATATTTTATCTTTCTCTCTATAATGCTCGATTTATTATTAAGTTTTCGCTTATAATTTTTATTTAGAAATGAGGCTTTTTCATTTTTTCAAATTACCTATCAAATAAGTTCAAAATAAGCTAAAAATTCTTCATCGCTAATCCATTTTTCAATTTATTGTACAAGTGGATGAAATCCACCATAAACCATCCGACTGGCATCAAAAATTAATTTTTCAGGATTTACTAGAGGTGCAACTAAATCTGCCATTCGGGCATCTTTAGGAACTTGCTTATTGGCTAAGTCACGTATTTCTTTGGAAGGAAATAGTACCCATCCGAGAACAATAACTTCGTCTTCCTTTGCATCAACTGAATGAATAAATGAACGCGTTCCTTGCAAAGTCAAGTCATCTCCAACATACTCAAAATAGGCTAGGGCCCCATGCTCTTTCCAGATTTCAGCAACTTTTTCACTTACGGTTTTCTATTCGCTTTAATGTATTCGTGGTATTGGAAGGACAAAGCCATCGATATAATTTGTCATATTTTATTTCATTAAAGGTTCAATAGACTGATAAACTCTTTCACTTTTTCTAGCGTCAATTCAGTTGCTTCTTTGTGTGGTGTATGCCTTATATTGGGAATAATGAATTGCAACGATTTTCCAATTGTTTGACTTGCAATTTTAGTTACTTGGTTTAATGTTCCAAATTCGTCCTCTTCACCTTGAATAATAAGAGAAGGACAGTTAATCAATGGTAAAAAGTTCTCAATATTCCAATCTCTAAATTCTTCAGTAGTCCAATTTCCAGCCCAAGCCCAAAACATTTCCTCTGTTTTGTTTCCATGGTATTTTTGCAGTTTAGATTTCAGGTCAGAAGTTTGATATTCTCTTATTGCTTCTTTTATACCGTGAACTGTAATGTCTTCAACAAAAATATGAGCCCCTTCTGTAATGATAGCCTTTATTTTTTTAGGATATTTTCCAGCCATAATTATTGCGATTGAGCCACCATCACTATGTCCGAAAAGAATTGCGTTGTCAATGTTCCAATGTACCAACAACTCATTCAATATATCCGCTTCCAATTCCAAATAGTATTTGTCGCGTTTCGGATATGAAAAAGGACATGATTTCCCATATCCTTGACGGTCATAAACCAAAACATTGCAGTTGGTCAGCGCTCCCAATTTTTCTGGAAAATCTTTCCATAATTCGATGCACCCTAGGGAATCGTGTAGAAAAATTATTGTAGGCCGTCCAGAGAAATTATCAAATCTTTTAATTGAAATTTCGTTTAATTCTATTTTTATTTTAAGGGGCGACAATAGTTTGGAAAAAGCTTATTTAGTTATAAATCCTTGAAGTAAATATGGTTGCTTATTTTTTGCATATAATTATAAAAAAAATGGTTTTCTGAAGGTAATAGGACTAGTTTTAAAGAAAAAAATACTTAAGAAAGGATCCTTATTATGATTTACTCTTCGGTTAAATTAGCTGCTTAAAACTATTTTAGTATTATTTTTTTGATTTGAGTACCTAATTCAGTTTTGACTTTTATTATATATGTACCTTTTTGGTAATTATTAAAATTTAGTTTTGCTTGAAAATCATTTAAAAGTATTATTTCAATTTCTCTTCCTTGAATATCAAACACTTCAATTACATCAATTTTAAAATCGGATTGAATATTGACTATATCAGTAGTAGGGTTTGGAAATATTTTTGTTTCAAAAGTATCAAAAGATTTTGTACTTAGATAAGAAGGAACAGGATAATTAGACAGGCTGCCGCCAGTAGAGTTTTCATAATAAGTACTACCATCCTTCGTGTAAGAATAAAGTAGATCGTAATTATTTGGATGAGTATCATATGGACAATGAAAGCATGAATAAGTAATTCCACTACAAATACCTCCACCATAAACACCTCCAATTCCTTCTATTTTATAACCAACATTTTCAACTTTTTTAAGATTTAATCCACCTACAGCTATAAAGCTAACATTTGCTGTACAAGATGGAATAGGATTTGTACTTAAATCATTTATTGTGGTGCCATTTTGAATATTTTGAAAAGGATTATTGTCAAAATATTCAGTTTCAATAGTATTAGTTGAGTCTAGTTTGTAAAATTTACCATCACTACCTTCCCTAATATATGTTGGTCCATAAATAGGATATTGTACACCAAAGCGAATCCAAATTGAATATTTTTTGTAATAAGTATAACCATTAATATTACTTGTACCATCAATATATTCTGTTACATAAGAGGTGCTATTTATTCCACCAGGCATACCACCAGTTAAGTATCTATGAGCTTCATATCTCCATACTGAAGTTTCATTGATGTAATGGGAATAGTAAATTTGAGAAATACAAAAATTACTAAAAAACAAAACAATATATAGAAATTTTGACATATAGTTTTAATTTAATTTTCGCTTGTGTTCAAAACATTTTTACTCAAAAGGAATAATATATTCATGATAATATTGTGAATTTTTATAAAACTAATTCCTCTTTAAGAACTATTAAATATACAATAATATTTTAAATTAATGATATTTTTTACTTTCTAAATATTACGGTTGAAGCATTATATATTATATTAATAGATATTTTATAATAAAAATGTTTTTACTTTTTTTGAGCTGTAACAATAGTATGAATCTCTTGCGCTGTCACTGTTTTTTTGTATTCAATTTTAAAAGTGTTCAATTGTGAGAAATGATTTGCTAAAAGCTGTTTTTCTAATTCATCCAATAAATGATAATTGAACCAAACCCTATCACCAGAGCTACCAACTTGAAAGTGTGACTTGCTGGGTTCGCCTTCTACAAAACTGATATAAATTAGACCATTTTCATTTAAAAGTTTTGAGCAATACTTTATAAATTTTAGGCTGTCTGACTGAGATAAATAAGGCAAACAAAAGCCACAAACAATTCCGTCAAATTTTTGGGTTAGTTTGTCTATCTCTCTACAATCCATTACTTCAAAACTTGCTGTAGGGTTATTTTCTTTTGCAAGTTCAACCATATTGGGGGCTATATCCGTTCCTAAAATATCAAAATCAGGTCTTTTTGCTAAAAGGTATTTTGTTATATTTCCAGGACCACAACCAATTTCTAATATTTTCGCATTTTGTTTTGAAATGGTATTACAAACAAAGTCATACGTGTCATCATACAAACCCAACTCCATAAACTTATCTTGATATAGCATAGCTATTTTGTTCCAAGTTTCAAATGTTTCTGTATACTTATCCATTGTTATTTTGTTAATGGTTTGATTAAGATTTGTGCTGATTTTTGTAAGATACAAGTCAAAATCTACACTACTCAAAACAATTAATTTAGCAATATTTATAGAATTCTACAAATACTTCTATTGTAAAACCTTAAGTATCTTGAAAGATTCAGCGT
This sequence comes from Flavobacterium chuncheonense, assembly GCF_042686145.1. Lineage (NCBI taxonomy): Bacteria > Pseudomonadati > Bacteroidota > Flavobacteriia > Flavobacteriales > Flavobacteriaceae > Flavobacterium > Flavobacterium chuncheonense. The sequence continues at coordinate 27,300 of NZ_JBHUPC010000017.1, forward strand.
ATACCTGAATTAAATTTCAAAGTGTCTGTTTCTAAAATATTGACAAATTTGGATTCGCTGATTTCTTTTTTAGACGGTTTCTTTTCAACACAAGATGCGTTTAATACTATTAAACCAATCAGGTATATGATTCTAAAGAGAGAGTTCATTTGTGTTAGTTTTAAGTATGGAGTGGATTGGTTATTTCATTTCGTTTTCTATAGATCAAGAGTAATAAGCAAGTTAATTTTAAATCTTTTTGTAAATGATAAATCCAATAAAAAGTATTGCTAGCAAAATTGCTATCAAGTATACCGTTCTCCAATAGAGTTTGTCAATGATGTTTTCCATTTTGTCAAAGGCTAATTCCATGCTTTGATTGGATAAAGCGGTTAAATCCTGAAAAGTAGCTTGCCTTTGAAATGTTAGTTGTTTGTTTAATTCCTCCAAAACAATCTCCCGTTCCTTTTTTATTTCTTCTAAAACTATTGCTCGTTCTTGACTAATGGCCTGTAATACTGCAACCCGCTCACCGCTAATATCATCAAAGGATTCCATACGCTGTTTTTCTATAAACGCAGGACTCGATTCCATCACGATTACCATTCGTTCTGTTAAACGTGCTAATGAATCAATACGGCCCGTTAAGTCGGGATTGTTTAAAGCATTGTTAAGTAACAACTCGGTTTCCCAGCGCACCTGCTTTGGCATCATATCAACATACGAGCCTATTTGTGTACGCATTTCATTAAGATTTTGCGACATATCTGAAGCTATTTTTTTTAAGGTAACTTTTTCAACATTTTGAATTTTAGTCATTAGAGGTATAGTAGATTGTCTAACAAAATACGAACTTGTGATAGGGTGTTGTTTAGCAAAATCTATGACTATCTCAGTTCCTTCTGAAATGTCATTATCGGGAACCAAATTTCGGCCAATATTCAATAAATCTTCCCAAAGTGAATTCACCGCTTTTATAGCAATCTTCTGATGATCACCAAATAAATTTTTACCGGCTCCAGTTTCAAAATACATTTTCATTTGATACGTGAAAACCGACACATCGATATAACCAAGAAAAGCATCGTTGTTATATATGGCTACATTTGCAATTGGAATGGCGTTCATTTTCCATATTAATGCTTCTTTATCAATAGATGGAATAGAAGAAAGCTTTATAATACTATCTGCTGCCTCCGTTATGGTTCGCTCAAATTTGTAAAAGAAATCGTTTGTAGTTGCTCTTAATTCAAGAGGGGATATTTCAATACTTCCACCTCCAGGGCCAACAGCTGTTTTTTTGTTTTTTTGCGCAAATGTTACTTGAGAGACTAATAGCAAAAGAAACATACAGTTAATCAAAACTTTTCTATTGAAGCGGAAAGTTTTACTATTCGAATATTGATGTACCATAGTGTTTCCTTTAATTCCTTTGAATCAGTTTTTGTGAATGATGTATTGGCTTCATTATGATAAAGATACGTTTTATATGGTACTTAAAGTAGTCTTTTTAATATAAAAGAGGATTTTTTTAAAACACTATTATTGTAGAAGTATTTATCCAATATTTTATTTTATTAATGTGTTTGAAGGTAACAAAAGTATATTTTTTGATAGTAAAAAACTTTTCAAGAATATTGGTACCATTGCTATTAAACTTATTGGTACATAATATGTACTGATCAGAAATACTTTAAATTTCGTTTTATTGATATTGATTTATGTTATTTTTAATTTTTATAATATTTTAAGCTTTAAACCAAGTTTCTTTAATACAATTTTTAACCAAAAAACAATTGAAGCTAATATTATAAATACGACTTCTAAAAAAAAAATATTAAATTTGATAGTCAGTTAGTTAGTTTTTTAAAATGGTCTTTTTTGAAGAAAATTCTTTTTAAAAATAATCTGATAGATTTTATATTCTTTTATTGATTGTTTCAGTTCTTTTGATGTTGTTTTAAAAAGCTTGGTTTAAGATTAACATGATAAAAATCATAGTTTTAGAATAACAGGCAATGTATATTTATCCTATAATTTAAATCAGAGAAGTTATGAGTGAATTTAAAGATTTAGGTTTTAAACGATTTGTTTTAGTATTCATATTATTTATCTGCGTTAGTCAAGTTCAAGCTCAAGAATATAACTTGGTAAATAAAGAATCTTCATTAAAAGTGTATGGAACGTCAAGTTTACATGATTGGAATGTAGGTGCCGAAAATCAATCTGGAAAAATTAATTTTTCATTTTCAGAGTCTTTTATAATCCATAAACTTTCTCTTGTTGTTGTATCTGAAAGCTTAAAAAGTGGAAAATCGGGTATGGATAAAAATACCTATAAGGCCTTAAAAACAAAGCAATACAAATCCATAACTTTTACATTGACTAAAGTTAACAATATTACGGATAAGGGATCTGGTATATATGAGGTAAAAGGACAAGGTGATTTGTCTGTGGCAGGAACCACTAAAAATATTACAGTTACTTTAAAAGTTATTGTTACGAGCTCCAAAATTACTATAGAAGGTGAAAAAAAGTTTAAAATGACCGATTTTAAAATCGAGCCTCCAACAGCCTTGTTGGGCACGATAACTACGGGAGATGAAATAAACGTTAAATTTTTGACCACTTTTAAGTAGATCAATTCAAACCACATAATAATTTAAAGAGTTTCAAATTATGAGATCGATAATCAAAAATGTACTTTTAGGAGTTACCTTATTAACAGGATTTAGTTTTCATGCACAAAGTAAAAGAGATTTAGATAATTATAGAAAACCTGATCAAAGAGGTGTAAATGTTTTCGAAGATCCAAAAGATACCATATCAAGTTTTGATGAACTTAAAGTGAGAGTAGGTGGCTCATTTGCTCTACAATACCAAGCATTAGATCATGAGAACTTCGGTAGTGTAAATCAGTCAGATGTTTTAAATCAAAATGGAAAATATCTTAGTTTAGTAGATTTAGGAAGTAACTTTAATTTAGCAACAGCAAATTTAGATTTAGATGTGGCTTTAGCTGAGGGTGTTCGTATGCATTTAAGAACCTATTTGTCTTCGCGTCACCATCCGGAACCCTATGTAAAAGGTGGTTATTTTCAAATTGATAAATTAGACTTTATTAGTAAAGGTTTATTAAGTGACTTCATGAAACATGCAACTATTAGAATTGGTCACATGGAAAATAACTACGGTGATGCTCACTTTAGAAGAAGTGATAATGCACAAGCAATTTACAACCCATTTGTTGGTAATTTAATCATGGATGCTTTTACAACTGAAGTTGGTGCTGAGTTTTATTATAGAACAGAACTAGGTTTTTTAGGAATGGTCGGTTTTTCTAATGGTAAACTAAACCAGTCTACAGTGAAAAATGATTCAGATGGGGCATCTTTCTTAGCCAAATTAGGTTACGATAAACAGGTTAGTGACGATTTAAGAGTACGTTTAACAGGTTCTGTTTATAATACAGGTAGCGTAACAAATTCTTACTTATATAGTGCAGACCGTGCAGGAGGTAGATATTACAATGTAATGGACTATAACTACAATGTATATGATGCTGATAATGATAAGAATACTGTATCATCAACAGATAATTTTAGATCAGGTCGTTACAACCCTAACTTTGGCAATAAAGTAACTGCTTTTATGATTAATCCTTTCATTAAATACAAAGGTTTAGAGTTCTTTGGTACTATTGAAATGGCAAATGGCAGAAGACATTCTGAAACAGACAGAAGAAATGCAAATCAATATGCCGGAGAATTAATTTATCGTTTCGGACAAAATGAAAACTTTTATGTAGGTGGTCGTTACAATTTAGTCAGTGCAGAAGAAAGAACAGGAGAAGATGTAGATATCGATAGATTTAATTTTTCAGCAGGATGGTTTATGACTAAAAACATCTTGTTAAAAGCAGAATATGTAAACCAAACTTTTGATGGATTTACAGCTACTTCAGAATTGAATAGATCCTTAATTGATGGTAAGTTTAATGGCGCTATGGTGGAAGCAATTATTAGTTTTTAATAATAGTATAAATTAGTCTCTAGGATGATTAAAGCAATTCTTAGATTTTTTTTCAACTTCAAAAAAAAAAAATGACCTTTCATGTGATGTACCTATTTAATACTTTTTCTAAAATCTCTTTCATTCTGTTTCGTAAGCGTTCAGGTTTAATTACTTCTTACCATAAGTAGGGTTTTGAAAAATACACCCAACCTATATACAATGTCCAGATACAACTAAAAAAAAGACCACCTATGTAGAAAAGGTAACGAAATCTTTTTATTCCAATTTTATTGTTTAGGTAATACCAATCAAAAAGTTCTAATAGAATTCCTAAAGAATAAAAAATATTGGCACCAATACCCCATATTGTAATTCCCCAAACATAATCAATAAGCCAAGTAAATTCATCTCTTTTTGAGCCGTCATAAATTGTCATAAGTCCAATGAGTCCTACAGCGATATTATAAAACCATCTTCTCGATTCTCACCATTTTATGTTTGTTTTTAATTCTTCTAGTGTCATTTTTGAATTTGATTTTAGAGAGTATTATTTAATGTTGGTCTAATTGTCTGGATTGTGTTGAAAACAATAGCCATTTGCTATGCTTGTTCTATGTTTACACCTCGTGCCATTTCTTGTTTTTCCTTTACATTGAACAGTTGTTGATGTTCCCTTAGCTTTGTTTTGATAAAGAGTTTTTACTTTTTCAGATTTAGGAGGATTACAAATTTTACATGGTTCTAGTCCTTTTTCAACTGCATCGTTCAAATCAAGTTCCTTAGAAACATTGTTAACCATTCTACAAGTTGCTAAATGGTATTTTGCACCTGATGGTGTTTTAAATACAATTTGCCCCTTTACACTAATAGTAAAAAGAAGGAAGCAAATTAATTTTAGGTAATTATTCAATTTTCAGTTTTATTGGTGATAGTGTAATTTATTTTTAATTAAGCTATGTTTAAATAATATTTTTTTCGTCAGCTTATTTTGTTATTTCATACCATTTATGTTTTCTAAATGTGTATTCAATTTTTTAATAATACATATGGATTATTATTTAGTTGCATTTTCTAAAATATAGATTTCTTCAAAATGAGGATTTTTAAGTTTTCCATCACTATCATAAAAATTCCATTTATCATTCATTATTTTAGATGTTTTAATATAATAGTCACAACCTCCACGTCCTCTGACAATAGAACTGTCTGTTACGAATTCACCTTCCGCAATCAATTCTCTTTTTAAGTTCCAAAATTTCCACTTCCCAACTTTATATTTGTACTCAATATTATGTAACATGAGGCCACATAGAGAATAATTGGAGGCTTTAAAGTTACCTAAACCGTAAACATTACCTAAATCATCAATCCATTTATTATTTTCATTTAAAAACTTAAAGTACTTATACTCTTCAAGTGAAATATTTTTAAATAGTTTAATGTTTTTATTTTCTAAATTGTAGTATTCGATATAAATAAGTTCATAATTAATGAGTATCTTAAAATTTTTATTGATTAGAATTAAATTAGGATAAATGTTTATCTCTTTTTCTGTCTCTTTGAAATCTTCAATATTGTCAAAGTATTTTTTTAGTAAATCAAATTTATAAGAGCTATTACTTATCAATTCTAATTTTCCTTCATTATGTATATTATCACGGAATTCGATTAATGTACTTTTGTTTATAACGTGGCCTTCTATTTTATTTTCATTACATCCTACTAAAAATAAAACTAAAGTAAATAGAGAAAATTTTATAATATAATCCTTCACTTGTTAAACACTTTAAAGTAAATATACCTAAAAAGACTTATTTAGTCTAAAAGTATGATGATAAGTTAATCAACTATTTTGATTATTTGAATATTATTTTTTGACTGAATTCGATTGTTTTAATGAAAAGTGGTTTTAGACGATGTATAAAAAATGTACTTATTGGATTAGGGCTTTGCTTTCAGTTTGGTTTCAGATTAAAAAATTAAATTATTAGTAATGTTTATTTGAATAAGGACATCAAGTTTGCAAGTCAGCCCACCTGACGCAAAACTAGCGTTGGCAGTAGTTATTCTTGTTATGGTCAACGTAATTAGTCCATTTTCTTAACGTGTGTCAAGGCGATACCAACAACTATTGCTGGAATTATAAGTGCCATAATATTCCAAACTCCCATTGTCAAAAGGACTAATTGATTTAGACCTACAAAGCCTGCATAGGTATATGCAGCCCACTTTTTCATTTGCCATAGTCCAACCATACAAACAAAACCTATGATTGTTGAAAGTCCTAAGTAGGGTGGATACCAACTTCCAATTTGTCTTGCTATGCCCGTAAAGATTATTGGAATTGCTAAAGCAGCTCCAATAAACCCTAACACGCAAATTATAGTAATTGCTGTTGTTCGTTTTTTTTCGTTTACTTGATTGTCAGTTCTATGTTGTTCCATTTTTTTTGCTTTATATTTTCTGCTTACTCTTAGGCTTTTCAGGTTGTTGGCCTGTTCTTTACTTCTATGTCATTGTCTATAATTACTGCCAACGTCCCGCCGGCTTTGTGGAGTTGGGGATTTTTGCTCCCAAACCATTCCATTAGGACTGAAGTCAAATATATAAAATTACCTTTTAATTTTGCCTACAACCCCAATTTCACAAAACCGCTGTTACCAGCAGTTTTTATATAACTGTTAGCTTATGATTTTTAATGATTTCATAAGCTTCTTCAAAAGCCACAATCCCACTTTGCCAATCAGGAAATTGATTTTTGTTATGTTTTATCATATTTAAAAAACGTCTCCCATTATCTAATATTTTGCTTTCCATTTCGGACAGTTCTTTAAATTTGCTTATTTGCTGAATCACATCGATTAATACTGCTCGTTCTTTTATTAAGTTATGATTGTTTGCATGCATTCTTAAGCCTATTTCAAATAGTACTGTTTTCTCATAGATGTCATCAGGAATGTCTTTGTCTATTAATTCTCCATATTCATTTTGACATTTTTTAAAAAAATCAAGTAGTGAAGGACCTGATTTTATTAAGCCACTAAAATCGATTTCTCCTTTTTCAATTGTATTAGTGACTTTTATATTTCCTGAATTGTAAACAACAACTGTTGGAATAGGCGATTGAATGATATTTATAAACTCAAAATAATTGCCATGTCTTATTGAAGCAAACTCACTCTGGAATTTTTGAATATTTACATTCAGTTTCATTGCTTTTAACATATAAGCAACTGTTTTTTGAATAATTAATGGTTCCATTCCGTTTCGTTTTTTCAAAATTGCTGGTAACTAGTAAATATCTTCAAATATATTTAACTTTTTGAGATAAAGTTAAGCAATGACTTAATTTTGAAGTAGTGTTAATTTTATTAAAAAATAAAAAATGTGGGGATAAAGTGGGGATATTGTAAAAATAAAAAACCCTAATTAATTGATTTTCAATTATTAGGGTTTTTATTCTGCGGAGAAAGAGGGATTCGAACCCCCGGACCTGTTACAGTCAACAGTTTTCAAGACTGCCGCATTCGACCACTCTGCCATTTCTCCAGTAAGACCGCATTCATTTGCTGATTGCGAGTGCAAATATAGAGGCTTTTTTTGAGTTTCAAAATCATTTTTGAAAAAAAATGATTTTTTTTTCTTGTTGTTTTATAAATATTTGATTTACAGTATGTGTAATGTTTCGATTCTTGCAATCTTTTTTTTAAATACCTTTGCGCTGCTAAATTAAAAGTATGAATTTTGAGTTCGAATACCTGTTATTACTGCCAGTCGGCTTTGTTGCAGGCTTTTTAAATACAATTGCTGGTGGAGGTACTTTACTCACATTGCCTTTATTAATTTTTTTAGGTTTACCGGCTTCAGTAGCTAATGGAACCAACCGAGTTGCGATATTAATACAAACGGCGACTGCTGTTAAAGGATTTAAGAGTAAAGGTATTTCAACCTATCCCTTTAGTTTTTATCTTGGAATGTCTGCCTTTTTTGGAGCGATGATAGGAGCAAAATTAGCCATTGATATACAAGGAGAATTGTTCAATCGAATTTTGGCTATAATTATGGTTATGGTACTTTTAACGCTGTTTTTTAGTCCAAAACGGGATTATGATACCATTATAGAGAAAACTACTGGTAAATCACTTTATTGGGCTATTATTGTCTTTTTCTTTTTGGGTATTTACGGTGGTTTTATAAATGCAGGTATTGGTTTTTTAATGTTGTTGATTTTACCTTACTTAAATGGTTTGTCTTTAGTAAAGTCTAATGCTACAAAAGTATACGTAGTAGCGGTTTACACTATTGGTGCCGTTGTTGTATTTGCTTTAGAAAATCAAATCAATTATCTATTAGCTTTTATTCTTACAATAGGGAATGCCTCAGGGGCATGGGTAGGGAGTAGGTGGTCTGTAAAAAAAGACGACAAAGTAATCAAACTTTTCTTAGTGATTACTGTATCGTCTTTAGCTATAAAATTATGGTTTTTTTAAATTTTAGTAATTCACATATTCTGTGATTTCTAAACCGTAACCTATCATACCGACACGCTTCGTAGGGGCGTCACTATTGGACATCAGGCGTAATTTGGTAATATCCAAATCATGAAGAATTTGTGCTCCAATTCCAAAATCTTTAGCATCCATTTTAATTCGCGGTGCTTTTGTAATACCATCTTCTTGTAATACTTTAAGTTCAGCTAAACGCGATAATAATTCTAATGATTTTACTTCTTGGTTAATAAATACAATAGCACCTTTTCCTTCTTCATTTAATTTACGGAACATATCGTCCAGTTTCTTGTCGACATTATTAGTAAGTGTACCTAAAACATCATTATTTACCTGTGAAGAATTAATACGGGTTAAAACAATATCTCCAGCACTCCAAGTACCTTTGGTTAAGGCCAAATGCACTTGCTTATTTGTCGTTTGTAAGTAGGCTCTTAAACGGAATGTACCAAAACGTGTTTCAATTTCGAAATCTTCTTTCTTTTGAATCAAGCTATCGTGTTGCATACGGTAGGCTACTAAATCTTCAATAGATACCAATTTCAAATTGAATTTTTTTGCAACTTTTACCAATTCGGGTAAACGTGCCATAGTACCGTCATCGTTCATGATCTCGCAAATTACACCTGCAGGTTTGAATCCAGCTAGACGTGCAAAATCGATAGCCGCTTCGGTATGCCCTGTACGACGTAATACACCACCTTGTTTTGCAATAAGTGGAAATATATGACCAGGACGTGCTAAGTCATTTGGTTTTGTATCAGCATCTAAAAGTGCTTGAACCGTTTTAGAACGATCTGCAGCAGAAATACCGGTTGTTACACCATGTCCCTTTAAATCAACAGAAACAGTAAATGCTGTTTCCATATGATCGGTATTATTGCGAACCATAGTATGCAAATCTAATTCTTTACATCTGCTTTCTGAAAGTGGTGTACAGATTAACCCTCTACCATGTGTTGCCATGAAATTAATCATCTCAGGAGTTACTTTTTCAGCTGCAGCTAAAAAATCACCTTCGTTTTCCCTGTCTTCATCATCTACTACTATGATAACTTTTCCTTGGCGGATGTCTTCAATAGCTTCTTCGATGGTATTGAGTTGTATTTTAGTTGACATTATTGTTTGTTTTTGTAAGTCGTGAAATTATATTTTTTATAGGATCGATAAGCCAATCAAAATTAATCATTACACCTATATCATTTGTGGCTCTGTATGTTAAAATTATAGCTAAAGGTGTTAAAACTAAAGAAGACATCCACGCTCCTAAAACGGCTGGTAATGCATCTTGTTCTGCTAGTTTTCTACCAAACATGTTCATAAAGTGAAAGGCAATAAAAATAATTACTGCAAAAACTATAGGTAATCCAATTCCTCCCTTACGGATAATGGCACCAAGTGGGGCCCCTATAAAGAACATTAGTAAACAAGAATAAGCAATTACAAATTTCTCATGAAATACTATCCAATGTGAATTGATGTTTTTCTTTTTATATTCCAAATCTACTTTACCGTTTTCAATGCTAAACTGTGTACTAGTCAAATTATTTTTAGTAATATCTAAAATTTTTGACTGTTCTGAAGCCTTGTATAAGGATAAAATGTCTGGAGTTTCTGCATTTGTAATAAGTGTATCGCTTTGTGTTCTAGAAGTATTGATGATTGATTCGTTTCTTTGTGAAAGATTATCGACATAGGATACTACATCGTTGTTATAATTGAGTTGTAATGAATCAACAGTAAAGATGAGTTCGTTAATAGAGAGCATCTTTTCAGATGTGATATCACCATCATTACTACTCATATCGTTTAATTTACTTAAATCGATGTTTATGGTATATCTTCTAAAGCTACTTTTAGCAAAAGGCTCTTTTTTACGTTCGTTGAAGTCTTTAGGAGTTACATTTTCATAATAGTTACCATCTAATAATTCCAGTTGTAGGTAATTTGAATCGTCTTCACTTCGTAAAATACCATTTTTAGCTTTAATTACAGTGTTAGCTCCTTGACCCGTATTTGGTTTGTTAAGGTGCATAATTACACCTTCTAAAAACTGACCATTGTCGCCTGTTTTTTTGTCAACTTTAATGTTAAAATTACCTATAGAATTGAATTGTCCTTCGGTAATAGCCATTGCAGGCTTTTGTTGGATAATATTTTTACGAAGGTTTAAAAAGCGATATTGCGCTTGAGGAATTACATTGTTGGCAAAAAAGAAGGAAACAAAACTTAGCACTAAAATGGTAAGTGAAAGCATTTTCATGGCCCTTTGCAATGAAATTCCAGAAGATTTCATGGCTGCAAACTCGTAGTTTTCTGCAAAACTTCCAAAAGTCATAATACCAGCAAGTAATACGGATAATGGTAAAACCATTGGCACAATGGTAGGAGCGTAAAATGATAAGAATTTTACAACGGTGAAAAAGTCTAAATCTTTACCCGCAAGTTCTGATATGAAAAGCCAAATTCCTTGTAAAACGAATATAAAAAACAAGATTACAAATACCGAAGTAAATGTAATCAAGTAAGATTTAATGATGTATTTATCTAATATTTTCACTAAAAAATTAATCTAAGCGATTGATGTAGTAATTTGGATATTTTGATTCCGTAAAGGTAAAATGATTTTTCGATAAAGGCTGACTTGTTTTAAAAGAATTAACAGTTAAAGTCGTTCTTGTACCATTTTTACCAATTTCAATAATATTGTAAATGTGTTTGGTTTGTGGATCAATTCCAATTAAAATTTCTTTGCGTTGGTCTTTTGAACTTATTGGAATAAGTTTGATGTACTGAATTTTGCGTCCTTTGATGTCTAATAACTGATCCCAAACATATTTGAATCCTGAGTTAAAAAAAGTCAACATCTTGTTTGGTGTAATAGCATCCTTATCGTTTTCATCAAACTTTGAAATACTTATTTCTTCATCTTCAGGGACAATAGTATATACCTTTTTTCCGTCAAAAATTTTGGTAACGCCCATAAAGTTTAAGTTGTATTTTCCAGAAGTTACGCCTTCAATAGCTACATTACCTTTACTTTCTTGGTTGATATTCTCTTTTGGATTGTTTAATGCGTATTTAAAATCGATGATGATATTGTTATAACTTTTTATTTTAGCCGAAACGTCATCTAGTAAACCTTTGGCTTTTTGGTCATTTTGTGCTTGAATGGAAAAACTGATTAGTAAAATACATGCAATCTGTATAATCTTTTTCATTGTATTATTTGTTTTGTTCGTTGTTTAAAAAATGTTCTAGTGCTGTTAAATCTGGAATTAAAACCGAACGCGCTTTACTTCCTTCAAATGGTCCTACAATACCAGCTGCTTCTAATTGGTCAATTATTCTACCAGCGCGGTTATAGCCCAATTTCAGCTTACGCTGTATCAATGATGCACTACCTTGTTGTGCTGTTACAATTACTTCTGCAGCTTCTCTGAATAGTGAATCTCGGTCGTTGATGTCAATATCAAGAGTCGTGCCACTTTCCTCACCAATATACTCTGGAAGTTGGTAAGCATCAGGGTATGCTTTTTGGCCTCCGATGAAGTCACAAACCTTTTCTACCTCAGGTGTGTCAATGAAAGCACATTGTACACGAACCATGTCGTTTCCGTTAGTATACAAAAGGTCTCCACGTCCAATCAATTGATCAGCTCCCCCTGCATCTAAAATAGTGCGTGAGTCTATTTTCGACATTACACGGAATGCGATACGCGCAGGGAAATTGGCCTTAATCATACCCGTAATTACATTTACAGATGGGCGTTGTGTGGCGATAATTAAGTGGATTCCAATGGCTCTTGCTAACTGTGCTAGACGTGCAATAGGCGTTTCGACTTCTTTACCAGCTGTCATAATCAAATCTGCAAACTCATCGACAACTAATACGATATAGGGTAAAAAGCGGTGTCCGTTTTCTGGGTTTAGTTTACGAAGTCTGAATTTCTCATTGTATTCTTTAATGTTACGAACCATTGCATCTTTAAGTAAAGAATAGCGGTTGTCCATTTCAATACAAAGTGAGTTTAAAGTATTGATTACTTTAGTATTGTCAGTTATAATCGCGTCTTCTGTATCTGGTAGTTTAGCCAAATAGTGACGTTCAATTTTATTGAATAGCGTTAATTCAACCTTTTTTGGATCCACCAAAACAAATTTTACTTCAGCAGGATGTTTTTTGTACAATAAAGAAGCTAAAATTGCATTCAAACCTACCGATTTACCTTGTCCTGTAGCACCTGCCATCAATAAGTGCGGCATTTTAGCTAAGTCGACTACAAAAGTCTCATTTGAAATAGTTTTACCAAGTGCAATAGGTAATTCCATTTCTGCTTGTTGGAATTTAGGAGAGGCAATCACCGTTTTCATGGATACCATAGTCGGTTTGTTATTTGGAACTTCAATACCTATGGTTCCCTTTCCTGGAATTGGCGCAATAATACGAATTCCTAATGCAGATAGCGAAAGTGCAATATCGTCTTCTAAGTTTTTAATTTTTGAAATTCGAATTCCGGCATCTGGAACAATTTCATATAGGGTTACGGTAGGACCTACCGTAGCTTTTATCTGTGTAATACCAATATTGTAGTTTTTCAATGTTTCTACAATTCGGTTTTTATTGTTTTCTAATTCATTTTGGTCAATAGTTATACCCCCTGTAGAGTATTCTTTTAATAAATCAACAGGTGGAAACTGGTAATTGGATAGTTCTAACGTTGGGTCAAATTCTCCGAAATCTTGTACCAATTTAGCGGCTAAATTACCATCTAGTACCTCTTCTTCCGTTGTTTTTTCAATTACAAAATCACTAACTTCTTCTGACTCTGAATGGTCTGTAATTGAAAAGTCGTCTTCGTTCTCTAGAACATCAATAGGTAAATCTTTAACTTTTGGCTCCAAACTAAGTTCTGAAGCCATAGATATGGTTGGCTTTAATGCCTCTTTGTTGATTTCAAAATTTGAAGTTGGTTTTAACTCAATTTTTGAAATTGCATCGTCATCCTCACGGATTATAAAATCATCATCTTCTTTGGTAGATTCTGTAAAGCTATCGGTTAAAGGGGTATTGTCAAAACTCGGAATAGGCGATGGTTTGATACTAGTATCTTCATTGTTTTCAAACTCCTTTTGAAATGTTTGGTTTGATTTTTCAAAGAATTCCTTGACAGCATCAGGTGAAATTTTGATTTTGAAGACCATAAAAATTACAATTCCAAAAAGGAGAACTAGTAACGTTCCAACTTTTCCAATATAATCTTGAATAAATAAATTCATTTCATAGCCTATAGTTCCTGCTAATTGTGGAATATAATCCCAGAAAAAACCAAATAAGACGGAAAGAATTATAATAAGGTAAAAATCCCAAAAAAATACTTTTTTGAGTTTACCAAGCGCTAAATCTAAAATAAGATAGATTCCAGTCAACAAAAAGATTCTAACAAAAATAAATGAAGCAATACCAAAACCGTGGTATAGGAAAAAATCAGCTAGGTAAGCACCAAACTTTCCTAGCCAATTGTTTACATTAGTATTTCGGTCAAATACTTGTTCTACTTGACTTTGATCGTAGTTTCCTGTTACGAAATAGGAGATAAATGACAATAACAAGGCAATTGCTAATAACGTTAAAAGTACGCCAATTGCAAATTTTTGTTGCCTATTAGGTTTCCAATTGCGTTTCTCTTTTTTAGCTGAACTTTTGGATGTGTCTTGTTTCTTTTTTGCCATTAAATATGCGCTATATTACAAAAATAGGAAATTAAACGATATACGGAATATAAATTATAGCTGCGACAGCTATAGCCGTCATGGCAGCAAAAAATACAGCACCAGCTGCAATATCTTTAATAAACCCTATACGTTCATGATAATTTGGGTGAATAAAATCGGCTATTTTTTCTACTGATGTATTTAAACCTTCAATACCTAATACTAATCCAATAGCTAGTGTTTGGACTAACCATTCAGATTTGGTGATATTGAAATAAAAACCAGCAATAGTTACTAAAATGCCTATTGAAAACTGAACCATAACGCTGTGTTCAGTTGTGATAAGCTTATAAGCCCCTTTAGCAGCAAAAACCATACTTTTAAGGCGACCTGTAAATAAAGTTTCGTCTTTTTGAAATCCTGCCATTAAAATACTATAGTGCTGCTAAGGCAGATTCGTAATTTGGTTCATTAGCGATTTCAGGAACTTGCTCAGTATATTTTACAATTCCATTTTCGTCTAAAATGATGATTACTCTTGAGTGTAGTCCTTTTAATGGTCCGTCAATAATTTCTAAACCGTTTGTTTTTCCGAAACTACCATCTTGAAAATCAGATAAATTAACAACATTTTCAATTCCTTCAGCTCCACAAAAACGCTTTTGAGCAAATGGTAAATCACGTGAAATACATAAAACTTTAGTGTTTTCTAGTGTGCTTGCTTTTTGATTAAACTGACGAACAGAAGTAGCACAGGTTCCAGTATCAATACTTGGGAAAATATTTAAAACTAATTTTTGACCTGCAAAATCAGCTAAAGTAGTAATGCTTAAATCAGTATTAACTAGTTTGAAATCCGTAAATTTTGTTCCTTTTGAAGGTAGTTCTCCGTTAGTGTGTATAGTATTTCCTCCTAATGTTATCGTTGCCATAATATGAATTTTAAATGAAGTTCAAAAGTAATAAAATATTATGGAAATGTTGTTTAATGTTTTTTTGTTTTATTTTTTATTTTCAGAAAACCAAGTTCAAAGTTATCTCGTAAATGCCAGTATAACTTTAAAATTAAAAAGGATGAGAACCAACAATTTTTTAGCAACAACTCTTGTTGCAGTAAGTATGTTTTTTGGAACACAAAGTTTTGCACAAGGGATGAGTAAAACCGTTGAAGTAGGTGGAGCACCAATGTATCCAAATAAAAATATAGTGGAGAATGCTGTTAATTCTAAAGATCATACAACCTTAGTCGCGGCTGTTAAAGCGGCAGGATTGGTAGATGTTTTAATGTCTGAAGGTCCGTTTACTGTTTTTGCACCCACAAATGAAGCATTTGATAAACTTCCAATGGGGACTGTAGAGACTTTGTTGAAACCTGAAAATAAAGAAATGTTACAAACTATTTTGAAATATCATGTTGCAGCGGGTAAGTGGAGTGCTAAAGATATTAAGAAGGCTATAAAAGAGGGTAGAGGTAAATATACGTTTAAAACAGTAAGTGGTGCTAGTTTGACCGCTTGGATGAAAGGGAATGATCTTTACATTACTGATGAGAACGGGAACAATTCAAAAATTACTATTGCAGATGTATTTCAGAAAAACGGAGTTATTCATGTAGTAGATACAGTAGTTTTGCCTAAGTCATAAGGTAAATTTTGTTTAGTTTGTTTTTACGGAAAAGCTCTCAATTTTTAGTTGAGAGCTTTTCTATTTTATTTGGTTTGGATTAACCAATTTTTAAAATCATAAAAATTTTGAGGCGCTACACCATGTCCTACAGGGTATTCGTGGTATTCAATAGGTAATCCTAAATTTTCAATAAAAGGTTTAGTTTTACGTGCCCATTCTACAGGAATCACTTGATCAACAGAACCGTGTGAAACAAAGAATTGTAAATGTTTATTGTCTTTGTTTATGAAATCTTCAGTAAGAATCTTTTCGTTTAAATAACCACTTAGTGCAACTACACGCGCTACCTTTTCGGGATACGATAGGGCTGTTGCGTAACTTAAAATAGCCCCTTGACTAAAACCGATAAGTGTAACTTGCTTTTTATCAATTGGATATTGGTTTGTAATTTCGTCTATAAATCCGGCGATTATATCACGTGATGCTCGTGCTTGATTGTCATCGGAAAACTTATTTTCATCAGCATCAAAATGGATAGCATACCATGCATGTCCATAAGGTTGTAAATTATATGGAGCACGAACGGAAATTACATAATATTCTTCTGGTAAGTCAGAGGCAAATGTAAATAGGTCTTCCTCGTTACTTCCATACCCGTGTAGTAAAATTAAAACTGGGTTTTGTTGTTGTTTTATTTTGGGTTCTCTTATGAGATAATGTAAGTTCATTAATTGTGGGCTTATAAATTTTTAAACAGTTTTTGGTAAAACTCTCCAACTAAAGGGACGATTTTTTTCTCACCATTTAAGGCACCTAAGAAACCATAAAACCATAAGATAAAAATGAATAACCAAAATGCAGAAGAAACCATCCAACTGTCAAAGTAACCAATAGGATATCCTAATAGAAAAAATGTTAAAAAAATACCCAAAGCTTGGCGAATATGAAAACTAGCAAATTCGCTTTTCTTTTCCTCTTGATTCATTAAAATAGCGATAACACTTCCAATAATTGTAATATAACTTATTAAAGCGGTGTTTTTACCTTTTTCAATGTCGTTCATGATAATGTCTCTTATTGTGTGATTAATTTTCCGTTGTTAAAAATACCAATGGCTTTACCTTTCATATTTTGTCCTAAAAAGGCTGAATTTTTAGATTTTGAAAGGATGTTTTCTTTACTAAATGTCCATTCGTTTGAAGTGGTAAACAGACTCAATTCTGCTTTATTTCCTACAGTAATTGTGTTTTCTGCAATTCCGAAAATTGTTTTTGCTGCTGTTAATTTTTCAATAATCACTTTTAAAGGTAATACTGTCATTAAAGCACCAAAAGCACTTTCTAAACCAATTGTACCATCTTTAGCCATATCAAATTCTAATTTTTTCAATTCGATATCCAAAGGGTTATGGTCAGATGTAATGCAATCAATAGTTCCGTCAAGTACTGCTTCAATAAGTGTTTTTCGTGCCTTTTCGTCTCTTAGTGGAGGGTTAACTTTATAGCGTGAATCAAAACTTGTTAGTACTTCATCTGTAAACACTAAGTTGTGAACCGTGACACTGCACGTTACATTCAATCCTTTTGCTTTTGCTTCTTTGATTAACGCAACAGATTTTTCACTTGAAATGGTTGGGATGTGCATTTTACCACCTGTGTATTCCAAAAGAAATAAATTGCGTGCTATGTGTAATTCTTCTGTTAAACTTGGGATTCCTTTTAGACCTAAAGATGTAGAAACAATACCTTCGTGAACGATACCTTTTCCTTTTAAATTATTGTCTTGAGAAAAACTGATTACGAGTCCATCGAAATCTTGCACATATTGTAAGGCAATTTTTTGAATGTTGGCATTTTGAATCGCTTTTTTATAATCGCCAAAAGCAATTGCCCCAGCATTTTGCATATCAAAAAGTTCCGCAAGATCTTCACCTTCGCTATTTTTTGTTAAAGCTCCAATAGGGTATAAGTTTGTTGGGTGCTCTTTTGCTTTGTCTAAAACAAACTTTACTTGAGCTTGATTGTCTATTATTGGGAGACTGTTTGGTTGTAAAGCTACTGCAGTAAAACCACTTTTAGCAGCAGTATTTAATCCATTTGTTATAGTTTCTCTATCTTCATATCCAGGTTCTCCAAATGATACTGAACAATCCATCCAACCTTGAGAAACATTAAGATTTTGATATTCTACCAATTCATAATGTGCTTCAGAATCAATATTCGGTGCTATTGCGGTAATAATTCCGTTTTCGATTTTGATGTCAACGGTTTGATTATGAAAAGGACTCTTTGGGTCCTGTATAATTACTTGTTTGATTAAAACAGTTGTCATTTTACAAATTTTTGGATTAGAATTTCAATCAATAAAAAGAGCAGTGTTGCTATTAAAAACCATTTCCAAATCACGGTGTCCGTTCTTAAAGAATGTAATTCGTTTAATGCTTCTTCAATTGAATTTATTTTCGCAAAATTACTATAAATTATGGAGTTGTCCTCGTTTAAATTGCTTTCTGTTCGAGGATAATTAAAACTTATATTTTGTAAGTTTTTCGTTTGTTGGTTTATGGTGTAATTTCCTGCTTTTTCTGGGTAATCACCAAAAGATAATTTTACTTTAGTGGATAATATTTGTTGCAGCGGGATAAAACTGTAATTCGAATTGGCCACAGCAATTACATCATCTTTGTTGAGAGTAGCATCGATATACATGGTTTCATTTTCTCCAATAGTATAAAAAATGTTTTGCGCTACTGTTTGCGATTTAACCATATTGTAAACAGCAGGTACAATTAAAGGTGAATTTTGAAAGTTCGAATTTTGTTTTGAAATAGCCGCCGAAAAAATGTAAAAACTCCCAATTTTATTGCTAACAGAACTTAAAAAAGGGGTTTGGTCTTCAAATTTTAATGCTGCAAATGTGTTGCCAATAAGGGAAAAACTTTGATTAACTTTTGGGTATTGAAAGTTGCTTACTCTTTTTTCAAAAACTTGATTAAAAATAGGATGATCGAAGTTAATATTGGTGATTTGTTTATCGCTGTTTTCATTTTTAGCAAACGCTAAATTTCCAAACTTTTGAGCAAAACTGGTCAGGTTTGTCGCTGTACATTCTGTAGAAGGGATTAAAATCACACTTCCTCCTTTGTCATAAAACGCCTTTAGAGTTGTGGTTAATGATTGCGGTATTTCTTTGATTTCATTTAAAATTACCGCATGTTGCCCTTCAATTATATTGTAATCCAATTCCTTTAAAGAAGTTGTTGTTAATTGGAATTCATCCGCTACTAATATTCTTTTCAAGAAATCACTTTTATCATTATCTCCAATTACTAAAGCATTAAGTTTTTCAGGCTGAGAAATACTAAAGTAAAAGTTATTGTCATATTCTAGACAATTATCTTGAATGCTGACTTTACCATTGAATGCTTTTTTGGGAATTGAAAGTGTAATTGTTTTTTCAATCTTATCAAAATTTACCTGTGTTTTAGCAGTTACTTTATCATCTTCAAAAAGTGTTAAGCTAATTTCATTTTCAAAAGTACCGAAGGCTTTTAAATCAATACTGATTTCATAAAAGGAATCAAGTGTATTGGTTAGGCGAACACTCTCAATGCTAACATTGTTTTTGTTTTGTGCTTTAGGTTGTAAAAAGTAGACTTTATTTGCAATCGTTAATTGCGAAGCATTTTTACTGTTTGCGGCAATAGCATCAGTAATTATCAGATAATCAAAAGTTGTATTTTTCTTTTTTGCTGACACTTGTAACAATCGATTATCTAAATCAAATGGGATAGAACTGTATTGTAAGTTTTGTAATTCTTTTTGAATAGCTTTACTATCGATATCCCAGAAAACTTCATCGTTGGTTAAAAGGGAGAATTGTTGGGTAGGAGCAAACTGTTCTAAAATATCTTGAACACTTCTTTTTAAAAGTTCTCCTTTATCTCCTTTAGCTTGCATGGAAAACGAGTTGTCAAGAATAACAACAAGTTCACGGTCTCTATTTTGCGCATCAACTGCATTAAAGTAGGGTTGGGCAAAAGCCAAAATTAGACAACTTAATAATAAAAGGCGCGTGGTTAATAATAACCATTTTTTCAAAGATTTACTTTTACGTGTTTGTTGTTGCAGTTCTCTTAATAACTTAACGTTTGTAAAGTGTTGCTTTTTAAACCTGCGTAATTGAAATAAATGGACTAAAATTGGAATAACCAACAGAAAAAGTAAGTATAGAATCTCTGGGTGTTTAAACTGCATTTAGTTTTTGTTTAGTCAAATATAAGGGTTTTCTGTAAAAGTAATGTTCAAAAATACAAAAAGAGACAAGGAATTTACAACTAATCTTTCGACTTGTTTTTTCCGTTTTTAAATCTCACTTTTTCAACAATAGGCTGTTTTTTAGCAACTGGTTTCTTTTTGTTAAACGGTTTTTTAGTTTCCTTAGGTTTATCTGTTTTTGGTTTTGATTCGGTGTTGTTATCAGTCGATTTGAAATCTTTATGACTCTTGATAACATCTAAAGGGTTTTTAGGATTTTCCTTTGTACCTCTGAGGTGAATAACTAACGCATTTAAAAAATTACGCAAAACTTGATCACCACATTCCATGTATTTTGGATGTTTCTCGTCACGGAAAAAATTACCCAATTCACCTTTGGAAATTCTAAAGTCGACCAATTCTAAAATTTCAACAATTTGATCGTCACGAAGTTGTAGGGCTACTCTAAGTTTTTTAAAAATATCGTTATTTGTCATGATGTAAAAATAAAGTTCAAAGATACCCAATTAAACTTAGAATTATTATTTTTACAAAAAGATTATACGATTATGGAAGACTATCAAGAAAAAATAAGTTTGTTGCAGGAGATGATTTCTTTTGCGCTTGTTGATGGAGAGTTACACGATCGTGAGTATGATTTTATCGAAATGGTGGCTATGGAATTGGAAGTTGATAAAAGCACTCTTCACAAGCTGTTTGATAAAAAAAATGAATCAAAAGTCATTAAAGACGAGTTTCATCGTATTTGTCAATTTTACCGATTGGCATTGTTGATGCATTCTGACGGTATTTTACATGATGCAGAAACTATTAAGATTAATGAGATAGGTATAAACATGGGACTAAATCCTTATGCTATGAAGCGTGTTTTGCATCTGATGAAACAATCGCCAAATGGTATGGTAGATGGCGATGTTTTGTTATCAGTGTTTAGTGAACAGCACAATTAATTAGCTTGGGAATTCAGTTTTATGGTTACGAATGTAAGTTACAATTAACGCAACTACATCTTCTTCTTGTTCATCATTGAAGAAAATTTCATCTAAATCTTCCCAGCCTGACAGTACTTTTTCGTCAAGTTTTGAAATGGTAGCGATTCTTTTATCAAAAGCATCATGATAATTGTTGATGCCAAATAAACCTATAGCTTTTGCAATAATATTTGCGGTTTTTGGAGCTCCAATTTTTTTATAAGCATCTACAATCTCGCGTGCAAAATTACCCGTTTCATTTTCGAAAAAGTATTGAAAACCTCCTTCTTGCATAGCTCCTTCAAAAATATCAATTAAAACAAAAGCAGTTTCTCCTTCTGTAAGAGAGTCCTCTTCTTGTTTTTTACCCCAAATAATTGTTCCAATAGCTTCAATAATTTCAATTTCATCATTTGAGGCTAAAATCGTGTCTAATTTGCTCATGTTTTTATAATTTATCTTGTAAAACTTTTATTTCGTCACGAAGTTTTGCTGCCTGCATAAAGTCAAGGTCTTTTGCAGCTTTTTCCATCGCTTTACGTTTTTCTCTTATTTTCTTTTCGATTTCAGGCTTTGATAAGTATTCGCTTTCCGGCTCTGCAGCTTTTAGTGCTTTGTTTTCGTAATATTGTGTTGAAACTGAGTTCCCACCTAGAGCACTTCCTAGACTTTTATTCAAAGCTTTAGGAGAAAGGTTATTTTCGGTATTGTATCGTATTTGCTTCTCTCTTCTGTAATTGGTTTCGTCAATAGTTTTTTGCATACTATTGGTAATTTTATCAGCATACATAATAGCTTTACCGTTTACATTACGAGCAGCACGACCCACAGTCTGTGTTAAGGAACGATGACTTCTTAAGAACCCTTCTTTGTCGGCATCTAATATGGCTACCAAAGATACTTCAGGTAAATCTAATCCTTCACGCAGTAAGTTCACTCCAATTAATACATCAAAAATCCCTTTACGTAAATCTTGCATGATTTCAACACGTTCTAAGGTATCCACGTCCGAATGAATGTAACGGCATCGAATGGCAACTTTTGTCAAGTATTTGGCCAATTCTTCTGCCATACGTTTGGTCAAAGTAGTTACCAAAACACGCTCGTCCTTTTCGCAACGTTGTTGTATTTCTTCAATTAAATCATCTATTTGATTTTCACTCGGACGAATTTCTATAATAGGATCCAATAAACCTGTAGGACGAATTACTTGTTCTACGTATACTCCCTCAGTCTTTTGTAATTCGTAATCAGCGGGTGTAGCTGAAACATATACTACTTGATTTTGAAGCGCTTCAAATTCCTCAAACTTTAAAGGACGGTTGTCCATAGCAGCTGGTAATCGGAAGCCATATTCTACTAAGTTTTCTTTACGACTACGGTCACCACCATACATAGCGTGAACTTGAGAAATGGTAACGTGACTTTCATCAACCACCATTAAGTAGTCATCTGGAAAATAATCTAAAAGGCAGAATGGCCTTGTTCCTGCCTCACGACCATCTAAATAACGGGAATAATTTTCAATTCCAGAACAGTAACCCAATTCTCGAATCATTTCCAAATCGAAATTGGTACGTTCCTCAAGTCGTTTGGCTTCTAAATGTTTGCCAATTTCTTTGAAATAATCTACTTGTTTAACCAAATCCTGTTGGATAGCCCAAATAGCGTTTTGCAACACATCCGGAGAGGTTACAAACATATTGGCGGGGTAAATGTTTAGTTTTTCGTATTTTTCAATAACTTGTGCTGTTCTCGGGTCAAAAGCTTCAATTTCTTCAATTTCGTCACCAAAGAAGTGAATACGGAAAGGTTCATCGGCATAACTAGGAAACACTTCAACAGTATCTCCTTTTATTCGGAAAGTACCAGGTGTAAATTCTGCTTCTGTTCGTGCATACAAACTTTGAACCAAACGGTGTAATAATTTGGTACGCGAAATAACTTGATCGCGCTCTACAGAAATTACGTTTTTTTGAAATTCAACAGGATTACCAATACCATACAAACAGGATACTGATGAGATAACGATAATGTCACGCCTTCCTGATAATAAAGCAGAAGTAGTGCTTAAACGAAGTTTTTCAAGTTCATCATTTATCGATAAGTCCTTTTCAATATAGGTTCCTGTAACTGGAATAAAAGCTTCAGGTTGATAGTAATCATAGTAGGATACAAAGTATTGCACTGAGTTATTTGGAAAAAACTGTTTGAATTCCGAGTATAATTGGGCAGCCAACGTTTTGTTATGTGCTAAAATCAGAGTAGGCTTTTGTACTTCTTGCACCACATTTGCCACAGTAAAAGTCTTACCAGAACCTGTTACCCCTAGTAAAGTTTGGTATTTCTCCCCGTTCAATATGCCTTTTGATAGTTTTTCAATGGCTTGCGGTTGATCACCAGTTGGTTTGTAATCGGAAACGACTTGGAATTTCATTTTTTAAAGTGCCTTTTTGCAAATTTAAGACAAAGTTTGTTTTTAAAGTTTAATTCGCTATTTAATCATCTAAAATTTTATATTTGTTACAATTATAAAAAGTAAAGGTTTAAATTATATTATTTTTAACAAATGTTTCAGCGATTGATTTTTGTTTTTTTCTGTTTTATGGGTGTAATGAGTAATGGGCAAGTTTTTATTCAATCTTATGCAGATGTGGTAAATCAAGTTTCACAATCGAATATTAGTAGTTCGTTATCAGAATTTGAAGCTTTGGGAGTTAAACGAAGAGGAACTGCTCCGCTTGAAAACACCTACAATTGGTTGCGTAATAAATATTTGAGTTATGGCTATTCGGTGGGACAATTACAAGAAGACACCTATACAAATGCTGGGTATACTTGTAAAAATTTAATTGTTACCAAAGTTGGAACATTGTACCCTTCTACCTATGTTATTATTTGTGGTCATTATGATTCTATTATTGGTACAGGTACTAATGACAACGGAAGTGGCACAGCAAGTATATTGGAAGTGGCTCGGTTACTACAAAACATCCCAACAGAATATTCCATCAAGTTTATCCATTTTAGTGGGGAAGAAGATGGTTTAGTGGGAAGTCAACATTATGTTTCCAATGTGGTTAATGCTACCACGCCAAAGATGGATATAAAGTTAGTATTCAATTTGGATGAAGTTGGAGGTGTTGCTGGAGCAGTAAATAATACTATTACTTGTGAGCGTGATACCGGTACACCAACCACAAATAACGCTGCTTCAAATATTATTACTAACGAGTTAATGACTTGTGTAGGTTTGTATTCACCGTTAAACACTAATTTATCTTATGCTTATGCTTCGGATTATATGCCTTTTGAAGATAACAATGAAGTAATTACGGGGTTTTATGAAACAAATGAATCCTCGCACCCTCATTCCGCAACGGATTTGTTGGTTAATATGGATCCCGTTTATAATTATAATGTGGCCAAAGCGGCAACTGGTGCTATGTTACACTTTGCTGTAGCTACTTCTACTTTAGCATCTCAAAGTTTTGATAATGATTTGCAAATTAGCTTTTTTCCAAATCCAAGTCAGGATTACTTGAATATTCATTTTGGGCAATTGACGAATATTAGTACAGTTTTGAAGCTAGTTGCGATTAATGGAAGTGTGGTTTTAAATCAAACGTTTACTAATCCTAATATTATTGAAACTATAGATGTTTCCCATTTGGCTAAAGGAATGTATATGATTCTTTTAGACTCGGATAAAGGAAGTTTTAGTAGAAAGATTTTGATTCAATAAATGTGGTATGCTTTTTGGTTTTAGCATTAAAAACTACATTTATGAGAACTTTATTAGTATTACTTTTCTTTATTTCTTTTTCGATTGCTTATTCCCAAGATTTTGTGGGTGAATATTATTATAAAAGTGAACCAGTAAATGCAGGGCCATTTGTTTATAATCTAAAACTTAATGAAGATTTCAGTTATGAAATTAATATTCATAGAAGGATAAACAAAGAATATGGTCCTGATGAATATTTTAAAGGAAAAGGAACATGGTTTCAAGAGAAAAGTAAAATTATTTTCCAACCGGAATTATGTGGTGAAAAAAATGAAATTGATATGACCACTGTAACCGCTCGATTTGACCATAAGAAAAAAGACGAGTTATTGTTTTATAGTAAGAAAAAGATGGGGTGGGGGTTGAATGTTGGAATGAAAAAACAAAATTAGTCCCAACATTCCATTAATAATAAATCACCTTTTTCATGTTCAATGGTTACAATACCATCATGGTTAACGTGATTACTACTTCCTGTACGATAGCCTATGGTTAAGGTGTCGTTTTCTAAGGGATAATATAGATTTTGAGAGTGGATTCCTGAAACTTCACCTATTGGAATAAGCGATAGCGGAGTGTTTTTAGGATACCATTTTTCAAATTTATTCGGAAGTAAAAATACCTTTGAATGGTCGTCTAGAATTACAATTTTTAATTGATTACGAAACTGAACAATATTGGTGATGTTAGTAATGGTGTGATCGGTACGTTTCCCAGTAGCCCAAACCACATTTACAGCTGGAATTCCACGATTGATTAAATAGTCAAAGGCTTTTTCCAAGTCGGTTTTGTCTTGATTGGGTGTGTGAACAATTTCAATAGGATATTGCTTTTCTTTGTACGAATCAGCATCAAACCCTCTGTCAAAATCGCCTAATAATACGTCTACTTTTATGCCTAATTCCAATACCCTGTCGATAGCTGAATCTAAAACAATTACCAAAGGCGACCATTCTAGTAATTGTCCTAATAATTCTTCACTACAAGCAGCTCCATTAGCAATGATTAATGCAGGTTCTTGATCGTCTCGAACTATGTGATGTGATGACATTGGGTTTGTTTTAAATGGTTAAAGTATAAAATTTATTGTACGGTGTAATCGATAGCATCAATTTCCGAGAGGTGAAAATAACCCAATGGGTAATTTTCGGTATTGGTTTCATTAATAATATTACCACGTAAAGTAACAGGTGGAGTAGCAAAAGGATTTCCAGAGCTACTCGCAACGGCAATTAATTTGCTCATGTAATTGAAAAAGCCCAATGTAATATTTTCGACACTCAGTTTTAATGTAATCCCAGGCTCTGTCTCACTACTGCCATAAAAGCCAAAAATTTCATTTCCTTGTAAAAATTCATCTTCAACTACTCCAAATTCAGGTATTTCTTTATTAGGATTTATGACGCCTAACAAATAGTAATTATCTACATTTCCATCGTCTTGGAAATAATATTTTATTTGAATTTCATCTTCTCCAGAAAAACCAGGAACCGTTTCTTGTTCAACATTAGTGATACTTGGTGTAGCTAAAAGTTGATTGGTTGCAGTATACGATTGGCCTGCATAAGTAACATTTAGGGTGTATGTTTCATTAACAACAGGATTGAAATTAATACAAACATAGTTACCCGATTGTTGAAGTTCTGTAAATGTAAAAATTTCGTTTGCACTATTTGTTAGTGTAACTGTAGCTCCATTAGCTGGAAGAATATCACTAGTATAAAAGTCATTCGTTAAACTTAACTTGATTAATTGTTCGTTACCAGAAGTTCCTTTTTGCCAACGTATAAGTGCATCGATGACTAATTTAGGTTCAGCATTATCCAATTCTATGTCGACTACTTTTTCACAACTCGAAAGTAGTAGTACACTTAAACCTAAAATAAATTGTATTGCTAATTTTTTCATAACACTAAAATTTGAAGTTAAAAGTAACCGATGGTACTATACCAAAGATGGATAGTTTTACGGCTTCATTTACACCTGTATCTTGATTTTCTCTAAAACTGATTGAAGCAGCGTTGTAGCGACTGTATACATTATAAATTCCAAAAACCCATTCGCGAGTGAATTTTCGATTTTCTTGATTTTTCGGAATCAAAGTTGCCGAAATATCTAAACGATGATAGGTAGGAAGTCTGTTCTCATTTCTTGAATTATAACTAGGTACGGTAACACCTTGGAACACGTATTTTCCTGTTGGAAAAGTTACCGGTTGTCCCGACTGTAAAATGAAATTAGCACCAAAATTCCACTTTTTATTTAATTTATAGCTTCCCGTTACAGCTAAATTATGTGTTTTATCATAGGCTGATTTGTACCATTCTCCATTGTTAATACCTACTTCAGTTGTAGTACGGCCAGGTGTTTGTTGTTCAGACCTTGAAAGGGTATAAGCTATCCAACCGTTTAATTTACCATTGTTCTTTTTGGCTAAAATCTCTAAACCATAGGAACGCATTCTTCCATTCAAAACGACTTGTTCAATAGCATCATTTGCAATTAGGTCTGCACCATCAATATAATCAATTCTGTTTTTAACCTTTTTGTAAAAACTCTCTACTTCAAGGGTGTAATTTCCTTCATCAAAATTTTTAAAGTAGCCAACAGCTACTTGATCAGCAATTTGTGGTTTAATATAGTTATCACTCGGAGTCCAAACATCTAGTGGTGTAGGAGAGGCCGTATTGGAGACCAATTGCATGTATTGTGTCATACGGTTGTAATTGGCTTTTATTGCTTGATTACTATCAATTTCATAAGAAAGCGTAAATCGAGGTTCTAAGTTTGAGTAGCTAGCAATAGACTGATTTGAACTGAAGTATTCTGTAGCAATTGGTGTTGCTTTTTCGTAAATCTTAAGTTCTTCATCATAGAAAACAGGTTGATTATTTTCGTAATAGTTTACCGTAGATTGGCCGATACGATTAAAATAGCTCAAACGTAAGCCGTATGAAATATTTAATTTTTCCGATAGCTTTTGTTCTGCAGCAGCATAAATGGCAGTTTCGTAGGCAAACTTTTTATCCAATTGTCGATAGTTTATAGAAGAATCATCATCTATAGGCTCAATAGTTCCTGGATTTAAATCATATTTGGTAAAGTTGATTCCATAGTTTAAATCTAGTTTGTCAGATAAATAATGTTTGAAGTCGTATTTTAAATTGTAATTTTTAATACCTGATTCCCAGTTAAAACCAATAAAATCGAGTGTCAATCCGTAGTAATAATCACTATAGATTAACGATAGATTTGAAAATATTTTTTCTGAGAATAAATGATTCCATCTTAGATTAACGGTTGTATTTCCATAAGTATTAGAAAATGATTCATTTAATGTAAAAATATCCCGACCAAAGTATCCCGACAGATAAAGGTTGTTATTATCGTTAAATTTATAGTTTAACTTCGTGTTTAAATCGTAAAAATAGGCAGAGTTTTTATTATCGGTTAACTTTAAAAACAAATGGGCATAAGAACCTCTTCCTGCAATTAGAAACGAACTTTTGTCTTTTACTATTGGTCCTTCTGCAAGTAGGCGACTTGATATTAAACCAATACCACCACTCATGTGGAATTTAGTATTATTACCCTCTTTTTGATAAATATCTAAAACCGAAGCAACACGACCTCCGAAACGAGAAGGAATACCTCCTTTGTATAGTTTTAAATCTTTAATTGCATCCGCGTTAAAAACGGAAAAGAGTCCGAATACGTGTGATGTGTTATAAAGTGTCGCTTCATCCATCAAAACGAGGTTTTGATCTGCTGCACCACCTCGAACATTAAAACCCGATTGTCCTTCACCCGCATTTGTAACACCCGGAAGTAATAGCAAGGACTTTATAATATCTACTTCACCCAATAAAACTGGCATTTCTTTAATGGTTGAAATCGATAATTTGTTAACACTCATTTCCGGTTTTTGAATGTTAATTTTTTTAGTATTTGTTGAAACTACAATTTCTTCTAATTGTTGACTACTTTCTTCAATAGCGATATTTTTTCGCATGTTTTCGTTTAAGTCAATTGTTTCTTGATAAGTGTTAAAACCCAAATAACTTACTGTTAAGTTGTATTTCCCTTTGGGTAATGTAATAGAATAAAAACCATAGGTATTGGTAACTGTTCCTGTGTTTAGTTCGGGAATAACGATGTTAACACCAATTAAGGTTTCACCAGTATTGACATCTGTAACGGTGCCACTTAAGATGAATTTTTCTTGCGCAATCAAAAAATGTCCTATTAAAAAGACGTAAAATGTGAGAAGAAATTGTTTATTTTGAAACATGGTATATTGTTTGATTACAAATTTCAAAAAATATTTTTAGTTTTCACTGTTTTTTCAAGAAAACACATGTTAATCATTGGTTAATTTATAGCGGTGATTATTTGTTTTTAATAGATTTGTTATAATAATTATTTTAGATGCGATTTTTTATTCTTTTTATTTTTTTAATGTCTGTTAAGATATCGGCGCAGTTGGATAAAAAACAACAGCCCATTCGGCTTGAATTAAAAAATCCATTTGAAAAATCAAATGAGTCACCAAATTCCAATTTACCATCTCTAGAGTACAAAAGTATGTTTGATAAGGGAGATGGTAATTTAAGCAAGTACTCCATATTAAATAAAAGTGACGAGCCTTCAAAAAGTATTTTGGATACTTCTACTGATTTTAAAAATCCAGGAGATATTATTCGCGATAAATTAAATGGAGAAATTGCTAAAGAAGGGAGTTGGGAAGATGTTTTTTTTGGAAAATTTGTCGTGAACACACCCATTATAAAAATTATGGCACGTGATTTTGCTGATCCCGATGGGGATAGAGTTCAAATTCTTTTAAATAGTACAATTACGGTCAATAATATTACATTG
Source organism: Flavobacterium chuncheonense (assembly GCF_042686145.1). Taxonomy (NCBI): domain Bacteria; kingdom Pseudomonadati; phylum Bacteroidota; class Flavobacteriia; order Flavobacteriales; family Flavobacteriaceae; genus Flavobacterium; species Flavobacterium chuncheonense. The sequence goes on from NZ_JBHUPC010000017.1 coordinate 57,055, forward strand.
GGTTCTTCCTATAAATCGTATTACATTGATTTGAGAGAAGGTGAAAATTTATTGGATATTTTAGCTTTAAATCAAGGTACAGCTGGTCCTAATACTGCAAATTTTGCTATTTATGACAGTAATAATAATTTGATTATAAACAACGATTGGAATTTAAAACAAGGTGTTGCAGCCAAATTTGTAATTGAATATCGTAAACCTATAGAAAGTTCAAAATAAAAATTATATTGTATAAAAAAAGCCGACCTAATGGTCGGCTTTTTTGTTATAGCTTTCTTAGTTTAATTTAGCTAAGATTGTATTCAAAGTTGTACTTGGACGCATTGCTTTGTCTGTTAACTCAAAGTTTGGATGATAGTAACCTCCAATTTGTTGTGGTTTACCTTGAGCAGCAATTAATTCCTCGTTGATTTTTGCTTCGTTTGCTGTTAATTCTGTTGCAATAGGAGTAAAGATAGCTTTTAATTCAGTATCATTATTCTGGTTAGCTAAAGCTTGTGCCCAATATAATGCTAAATAGAAATGTGAACCTCTATTGTCTATACTTCCAATTTTACGAGCTGGAGATTTGTCTGTTTCTAAGAATTTTTCAGTCGCTTGATCTAATGTTTCCGATAAAACTAAAGCTTTAGGATTGTTGAAAGTAGAACCTAAGTGCTCATAAGAAACACCTAATGCTAAGAACTCTCCCAAAGAATCCCAACGTAAGTATCCTTCTTCAATAAATTGCTCAATGTGTTTAGGAGCTGATCCACCTGCACCTGTTTCAAACAATCCTCCACCGTTCATTAATGGAACAATTGATAACATTTTTGCAGAAGTTCCTACTTCTAAAATTGGGAATAAATCAGTTAAATAGTCACGTAAAACGTTTCCTGTAACAGAAATTGTATCTAAGCCTTTTACAATTCGCTCTAAAGAGAATTTAGTTGCATTAACAGGATTCATAATGTGAATATCTAAACCTGTTAAATCGTAGTTTTTAAGGTAAGTGTTTACTTTTTCAATAATTTGTCTGTCGTGAGCTCTGTTTTCATCCAACCAGAAAACTGCTGGAGAACCTGTAGCTTTTGCACGATTAACCGCTAGTTTTACCCAGTCTTGAATAGGCGCATCTTTTACTTGACACATTCTGAAGATGTCACCGGCTTCAACAGTTTGCTCCATTAAAACGTTTCCGTTTGCATCTTTAACAGAAACAGTTCCGTTTGCAGCCATTTGGAAAGTTTTATCGTGTGAACCATATTCTTCTGCTTTTTGTGCCATCAAACCAACATTTGGGACACTTCCCATAGTTTTTGGGTCTAAAGCTCCATTTTCTTTGCAGAAATCGATTGTAGCTTGGTAAACACCTGCATAACATCTGTCTGGGATAATAGCTTTAGTATCTTGTGATTTACCTTCAGCATTCCACATTTGCCCAGAGTTACGAATCATCGCAGGCATAGAAGCATCGATAATTACATCTGAAGGTACGTGTAAGTTTGTAATCCCTTTATCCGAGTTTACCATTGCAAGTGCTGGACCATTTTCGATAGCAGCATTTAAAGCAGCTTCTACTTCAGCTTGCTCAGGTTGACCGTTAATTTTTGCGTAAACATCTCCTAAACCATTACGTGTATCTACACCTAATTTTTTGAATATGTCAGCATATTTAGCGAATACATCTTTGAAATATACTTCAACAAAAGCACTGAAAAGAATAGGATCAGAGATCTTCATCATTGTTGCTTTTAAGTGCACTGAAAATAAAACACCTTTTGCTTTTGCATCTGCAACTTGCTCAGCAATAAATGCTCTTAATTTGTTCATGTTCATTACAGAACAGTCAATGATTTCACCAGCTTTTAAAGCTGACTTGTCTTTTAATAAAGTTGTTGCTCCGTTTGCATCAGTAAACTCAATTGTAAAACTTCCTGCTTCATTAATTGTAACTGATTTTTCAGTTCCGTAAAAATCACCTTCCGACATATGTGCGACATGCGATTTTGAATCAGATGTCCAAGCTCCCATTGAGTGTGGGTGAGCTTTTGCGTAGTTTTTAACCGCTTTCGGCGCTCTACGGTCAGAGTTACCTTCACGTAAAACTGGATTTACTGCAGAACCTAAAACTTTAGCATATTTTGCTTTGATAGCTTTATCTTCATCTGTTTTGGCTTCTTCTGGGTAGCTTGGTATTGCATAACCTTGTGATTGCAATTCAGCAATTGCCGCTTTTAATTGCGGTACAGAAGCCGAAATATTTGGTAATTTGATGATGTTTGCTTCAGGAGTAGTTGCTAATTCACCTAGCTCTGTTAAAGCATCACCTATTTTTTGATCTTCATTTAAGAATTCTGGAAAGTTTGCTAAAATTCTTCCTGCTAACGAAATATCTCTAGTTTCTAATGTGATATTTGCGGGTTTAGAGAAAGCCTTAACAATAGGTAAAAACGAATGTGTAGCCAACATAGGAGCTTCATCCGTAATCGTATAAATGATCTTTGTAGGATTTGACATGAATAAATATTTTTAGGTTGTTTGTTTTTTTAAGCCGAGCAAATATACGAAAATGAGAGGATTTTTTTAAGTTACTAGAAACGAAAACGTTTGAATTTTCAAATTCGCAATATTTGGATTTCATTTTAGGAAATTGCTAAAAAACAAATATAATTTTTATGGAATAAAAAAAGTCGTAACAATTGTTACGACTTTTATCTCTCAGAAATAGAAGATTAACCTCTTCTTTTTTCTTTAATTTTAGCTTTTTTACCAGTAAGTTCTCTGAAGTAGAAGATACGAGCTCTACGAACTTTACCTCTTTGGTTTACTTCAATTTTCTGTAAAGCTGGCATGTTTACTGGGAAGATACGCTCAACACCTACAGCACCAGACATTTTACGGATAGTAAAAGTTTCAGTCATACCAGAACCTCTTTTTTGGATTACAACCCCTTTAAAGAACTGAGTTCTAGTTTTTTCACCCTCTTTAATTTCATAGTACACAGTGATAGTATCACCTGAGTTGAATTGAGGAAAATCTTTTTTCGTTACGAATTCGCTTTGTACGAAATCTACTAAATTTGCCATTTTTAATAAAATAAACGTTTGATTCAGAGTAACATACACGTCCATCGCCAGAGGTTAGTCCAAATGTGGGTGCAAAATTAAGAAATAATTATCAAATTTTTGCAATATTTCATTTGATTTTTAATCAAACTCCAAAAACTTATCCTCTCGATTACTCGTCTAATAAGTCGGGACGTCTGTTTTTTGTATGTTCATACGCTTTTTGCTCACGCCATTCTTCAATCTTTGGAAAATTTCCACTTAAGAGAATTTCAGGCACTTTCCACCCTTTGTAATCTGCAGGTCGTGTGTAAATAGGAGGGGAAAGTAAATTGTCTTGGAAGCTATCGGTTAAAGCAGATGTTTCATTACTCAATACACCTGGGATTAATCGGATGATGCTATCACAAAGTACAGCGGCACCTAATTCTCCACCTGATAACACATAATCGCCAATTGAAATTTCACGAGTAACGAAATTATCACGAACACGTTGGTCAACCCCTTTGTAGTGTCCACAAAGTATAATGATGTTTTTTAATAATGACATTCCGTTTGCAATCCCTTGATTTAAAGTTTCGCCGTCTGGAGTCATGTAGATAACTTCATCGTATTTGCGTTCGCTCTTAAGTTTTGATATGCAATCATCAATGGGTTGAATACTCATTACCATACCAGCGCCACCACCAAATTGATAGTCGTCAACACTTTTTTGTTTGTTAGTAGTATAATCTCTTAAATTGTGGAAGTGAACTTCTACGAGTCCTTTTTCGATTGCTCTTTTAAGTATTGAAGCTTCAAACGGACTTCTGATAAGTTCAGGTAATACAGTAATAATATCGATGCGCATTGTTTTCTGTTTCAATTAAAATGTTTTGCAGTAAACATTTGGTTGCAAATTTAATCAACTTTACAACTGAAACCAAAGTATGAACGCTACAAAATTATCAAACGCCAAATTGTCTTAGATGATTGTCAAGGTAATTGTAGATTAATCGATCCCATTTACCATAAGTCATTTTTCCCCAAAAAGGGTGGTGTAACTTCATAATTGCATGTTTACCTTGACTACCGATGCGACCCACTTTTTGAATTAATTCGTGTTTTAATTCGTTAAAATCAGAGTCTTTTTCTCTTTTTCTGCGGTAAAAAGATTGGCTGTCTTGGTAAATAAGGCATTTTAAATACTCGTTTTTTAAGAAAGTACTCAGCGCTTTTTTTACTTTGTTGACTTCGATTTCTTGTTTGCCAAAAACTATATCCAACTCTAAAAGAGAATGTTTGCAAACATAATCTACAGTAGTATTCCCCCACTTAGCTTTGGTGTCCGGAGTCAATTGCATAATACGTGCAATTACTTCTTGGTTGTCTTTTAAATTATAAATACTCTTCATAAAAGATTGTTTTTGGTTAGAACTAATTGTCTTTTAATTGTATTTATTTGGGACTTCGTTAAAGCGTATCTAAATATAGTTTATATTTTTTTTAGTTTTAATTTTTTTTCGATGAAAGTAAGTTTAAAATAGATGAATTTGTCAATTGTCAGTTAAACATTAAATTGTTTCAAATGATGGTCTAAATGTTTCCAATGCAATTTGTCCCAATCTTCATAAGACATCTTACCAAAAAAATGGATGTGTTTGATTTTCAATAACATTGTGGCCTTCGGCAGCAAATCTTTTTACTTTTTTGATAAGTTCGTTTTTTGTTGTCTCAAAATCATAAGTTCCAGTTCTTACAAATGAAGGAGCAGTAGGACTATTTTTTTTGAAATCAGGAGCCTTTAAAATTTTGTTTTTTAATATTTTACCCAATATTTGCATTATAAAATTTGCTTTTAAGGGCAAATTTCCAAAAGCAACATCAATGGGAGCAATACAATGACTCATCATTTGATCGACACTCATTTTCCCCCAAAGCGCTTTTGATTCTGGAGTTAGTTTTTGGATGCGTTCAATGATTTGAATATTATCTTCCGGATTATAAATGGATTTCATGGTGTAGTTATACAGTTGATTAGCAAACTAAAAATAATAAAAAAAGTCCATAAGTAAGATATTTTTCTTACTTATGGATTTTTTGTTATTGCTATAACTTTTATTATGGATTAGTAGACCATAGCGACGCTCCTTTTAACATGGCTCTTCGTGGTAATTTTAATCCAGCAACTATAAGCTCTGCAAAATCTTCAGGTTGTAAAACAGTATCTACATCTTCTTTTTTAGCAATTCCTAATGAAATTGACATATCTGAAGCGATTGTACTTGGTGTTAATGTACAAACGCGAATGTTGTTTTTTCGAACTTCTTTCATTAAAGATTCTGAAAGTCCAATTACAGCAAATTTTGAAGCCGAGTAAGCTGAAACATTAGCATTTCCATTTAATCCTGCAGTTGAAGAAACGTTGATAATGTCACCTTCGTTTTTAGCGATTAAATGCGGAAGTACTTCTTTAGTAACATAGTACATTCCCATAACGTTTGTTTGAATAATATTTGACCAAGTAGCTACATCCATATCAGTAAATGAACCAAAAGCTGCAATACCAGCGTTGTTAACAAGAATGTCTACAGTTTTGAATGATGTTATGATTTCTTGAATCCCTTTTTTAACGGCTTCGTAATTTGCAACATCAAAAACTGAATAAATGGCATTTACACCTAAACTTTTCAATTCGTTAACGGTTGTTTGTAACTCATTTTCATTTCGCCCTGTAATGGCTACATCTACACCTTCTTTTGCAAGCGCAATAGCGGTAGCCTTTCCTAGACCTTTGTTTCCACCAGTTATGATGGCTTTTTTCCCTTTTAAATTTTCCATTGTAATTTTTTTAAGCATGGTAAATTTAAAAATATAAATGCAGAACATTTTAATTAAAACCTTAAAATAATCTTAAACTTGTGTGCGTTTTTATGGCGCTAAAGTGTTTTAAAAGTAATCCTTTTATAAATTGTTGAAATTTAGAGTGTAATCGGTTTATGGGGTATTTTGGCTACTTTTATATATCTAATAAAATCACTAATTTTGCAATCATAATTTAAATAAAATAAAATAAAATAAAATGCAAGACGGTATTTACGCAAAATTTAATACGCCTAAGGGAAGTATTTTAGTAAAATTAACGCACGATAAAACACCTGGAACTGTTGGTAATTTCGTTGGATTGGCTGAAGGTCAATTGGAAAATACAGCAAAACCAATGGGAACTCCATATTATAACGGTTTAAAATTTCATAGAGTAATTCCTGATTTTATGATTCAAGGTGGTTGTCCACAAGGAACAGGAACAGGAGATGCAGGATATAAATTTGACGATGAGTTTCATCCAGAGTTACGTCATGATAAACCAGGAGTATTGTCAATGGCGAATGCAGGACCTGGAACAAATGGTTCTCAATTTTTCATTACGCATGTGGAAACGCCATGGTTAGACGGTAAGCACTCTGTATTCGGACACGTAGTTGAAGGACAAGATATTGTAGATGTTGTTGCGCAAGGTGATGCTATCGAATCAATTGAAATTATCAGAGTGGGTGACGAAGCTAAAAACTGGAATGCAATTGAGGCTTTTAGAACGTTTGAAGGTTCTCGTGAAAAAAGATTAGCGGAACAAAAAAGATTAGCAGAAGAGGCTTTAGAAAAATTGGCAGCAGGTTTCCAAAAAACAGAAAGTGGTTTACGTTACCAAATCATCCAAAAAGGTAGTGGTAAACAAGCAGAAAAAGGTAAGAAAGTATCGGTACATTACCAAGGAGCTTTAGATAACGGTCAGGTTTTTGACTCATCATACAAAAGAAAACAACCAATTGATTTTACATTAGGAGTAGGTCAAGTTATTGAAGGATGGGACGAAGGTATTGCATTATTAAAAGTAGGTGACAAAGCTCGTTTTGTAATTCCATCATTTTTAGGATATGGAAGTCGTGGTGCAGGAGGAGTAATTCCACCAGACGCAACTTTAGTATTCGATGTTGAATTAATGGATGTTAAATAACCCTTGATTTTTTAATCTATTATATAATATAATCCCGGAGGTTTTACTTTCGGGATTTTTTATTAGAAGTATTTTGGAAGAAGGAATAAAAATATTTTTCTGAAACCATTGATTTTGTATTTTTACCCAAACCAATTACATTATGAAATTAAAAGTATTAGGAACATTTGCAATTATAGGCTTACTAGTTGCTTGTTCGTCAAGTAAAAAGGCAGTTGCAGAATCGAAAACTCATACATTAACCGAGGTTGTAGCAATTGAAATGACACCAGAGCTTGCAGCAGGAAAAACTATTTTCGATAATAAATGTGGTAAATGTCATGATTTACCTGAGCCAAGTCGTTATTCAAAAGAGCGTTGGGCGCCAATTATGAATAGTATGGCTAAAAAGTCTAAACTTTCTGATGACGATAGAGATATGGTGTATAATTATGTAACAATGAATCTGTAAATACATTTTGGCTCGCATTTTGATTTGAGAAGTATGAGCCAAATTCCTTTTTTATGAAAAAAATATTTTCTTTACTCCTTTTTATAGCTGCTTTTTTTGCTGAAGCTCAAATACAACATTGTGGTTATGATTTTACCTCTTATCTTGTAGTGGATGCGCATGAAGATGGAAAAGTAGTTAATGTGTCAACTTTGAAAATTTCAGTAGTTAATGAAAATGGTTCTGCAGTTATTAATGTGAATAATTCTTATAGTTGGAATAACAGTAACCAGCCAATGGTTTTCAAACAGAACTATTTAATTAATAAAGAAGGGGAGAAAGAACGTTATTTTTTTCCCTATGCTAAAGATCAATATTTTCTATCGGTTGCGAATACTTTTCCGGCGGAAAACTTTAGTATAAAAATAGAAGATACTGCTGGCGTTTATAAAACCCAAACAATACCCTTGCAGAGTTTTAACATGTATGTATTGTGTTCAAGTGAAAACGAACGTCAATCGCGTATGTTTGGACCAAGAACAAATAGACCAATAGAAGTTATCTTAGAAAAAAAGTAGTAGTTTTTTACTCTAAACGATTTTTTTGATTTTCTTTAATAATGGTTTCGATATCTAACCCTTTTCCAAAAGTGTATAAAGAAGACATTGCTTGCTTTGTGGTTATAGGATAAAACGTTAATTTATCTTTAGCAACATAGCGTACTTCTCCTGCATCTATTTTTGGAGCATCTGGTATGTATAGTGTATAAAATTTGTCAGTTGAGTCGGTAATGAAAGCAATATTGTAGACATCATCATCTTCTGCAATAATTACAGCATGCCAAAATTCATTGATGACCATTTCTTGGTCTCCTACTAATCTGTAGCGCATTGTTTGTACGGTAGGAAATAAAATAAACAATTGTTCTTCAAATCGATTACTCCACTTTTTAAAAAAGCCTTTTTGTATAAAGCTTCCACTTATAAAGCAGATGGTAAGAATTAATACAATGCAAATTGTTATTACGGCAATTTCACCAAGTATGGTTTCAAGTTCAAAAAATGTTGAAATTTTGGAACCAATAGGTGTTAATAGGTGAATGGCTTTCATGATTAACATGAAGATTAACAAACCGGGAACCATAAAGAAAAGTCCTCCAAAAGCAAGTGAAAGAAATGTTTTTTTCATTTGTGCCATACAATTCAACTTTAGTGTAAACTAAAGATAAGAATTTTATTGCATTGTTTTTTATGTTTAATTCACATTTTCAATATGTTGCATAAACTTTTTAAAAGTCTTTTTGGAGTATAATGTAGTGAAGTAATTGTTGTCAATATAAAGTTCAATTATGTCTTCATCGACATGTAAACTTGGATCATATAATTGTAAACTTGGTCTGTATGATATTTCCTTTTGATAGTTGTTTTTACTAATGAAACTTTTATGACTTATACTTTTTTTATTGGAAAACGATAATGTTTTTAAGGTTCGTATTGGATAACCTAAAAATGTTAATAGCAATGAGATGGTGTCATTTTCAATGGAAACAGTTTTCTTTGAGAATAGGATAATAGTAAAAATTACATTAAGAACAGTTAGTATAATTGTTAACATTATACTTGTTTTCTCAAAAAATGTAACGCCAATATTAATTGCTAAAACAACTAAATTGATTAAGAATAGGTTTTGAAAACGATAATAGTCAAGGTTTAATTCTAATTGAACTTTCATCTTTTAGAAAAATTATTTCCATTTGATGTTACAACCAATGCTAGGTTTTTGTGGTTCTACAATTTTACGATTGTAGATAACGGCATCAATAGCATTACGTAAATCGCTGCCACTTATTGGAATTGCATTGGCTGGTCTTGAATCGTCAAGTTGTCCACGGTAAACCAATTTGTCTTGATTGTCGAAAAGAAAGAAATCGGGAGTGCATGCTGCATCGTAAGCTTTAGCTACTTCTTGAGATTCATCGTACAAATAAGGAAAATCGATTTTATGTGTTAGCGTAAAATCTGCCATTTTATCGGGTCCATCTTGAGGATATTTTTCAATATCATTACTCGATATAGCTACAATCCCAATGCCTTGAACGCGATAGTCGTTTGCAATCATAACTATTTCTTCAATTACGTGCAATACAAAAGGGCAGTGGTTGCACATAAAAATAACTAAAGTACCTTTATTACCCTTGCATTCGCTAAAATTAAAATTGGTATTAAAATTGGTTGCTGGAAGTAAAAAGTCTGGTGCTTTAGTACCAAGAGGTGTCATATTTGAGGGAGTTTGCGCCATTTTATTGTTTTTTGGAAGTGCATTGAAAAAGTACTGTTATTATTATACGTTAATATTAGTATAAAGTTACAAAATGATTGAAAATTCTTATTTTTGAAAAAAAGAGAAAAATGAAAACAGAAATTTCATGGAATGATTTTGAAAAAATCGACATAAGAGTCGGTACCATAACAACTGTCAACGATTTTCCAGAGGCTCGTAATCCAGCCTATCAGTTGCAAATTGATTTTGGATCAGAAATAGGTATTCGTAAGTCTTCCGCTCAAATCACCAAGCGCTACGAAAAAGAGGTGTTAATTGGTAAGCAAGTTATCGCGGTTGTAAATTTTCCAAAGAAACAAATTGGTAAATTTATGAGTGAATGCTTAGTGTTAGGTTTGGTAGGTGATGATACTAAAGACGTTGTATTACTTTCGCCTGATTTTAAAGTGGAAAACGGTATGAAAATGGCATAAAAAAGTCCGAATTTAATTCGGACTTTTTATTTGTGTTTGAATTAACAATTAAATATCATCAAAGCTTACGTTAGTAAAACTTTCTGTAGATGGTGTTGTTTCTTCTTCTTCAGTCATAAAAGATTCTTTTTTGAAATCTCTTTGATGTCTTTCAGAAATTACTTCCTCACCTTTATTGTCGATAACAAAATCGGTCATTTCGTTTAAAATTTCAGAAAAAGCAGCGAAGTCTTCTTTGTATAAGTAGATTTTGTGCTTTTTAAAATGGTATGATCCATCTTCTTCTGTAAATTTTTTACTCTCTGTAATAGTAATGTAATAGTCATTCGCTTTGGTAGATCTAACATCAAAAAAGTAAGTTCTCCTACCAGCTCTTAATACCTTAGAAAAGATGTCTTCTTGTTCTAACATTTCATGTTCTCTCATAATCCAATCTATACAATTAATAGTTTTATAGTTTACCAAAAGTCGAAAAAAAAATATTATAATGCAATTTTTTATACAATTTCTTTTTCGGCAAGCTGTTTTAAATAGAGGTCTTTGTAGTATCCATCAGTTGCTAATAATTGATTATGAGTGCCTTGTTGGATAATTTTACCTTCGTCAAGAATGATAATTTTATTAGCATTTTTAATAGACGATATTCTATGACTTACAATTACTGTTGTTTTGCCTTTAGTGAAGTCGGTAAGGGTATTTAAGATAGCTTCTTCAGTTTCAGTATCTACCGCGCTTAAACAATCATCTAATAGTAGAACAGGAGCGTTTTTAATTAAGGCGCGTGCTATGGAAACTCTTTGTTTTTGTCCGCCGGATAACGTTATGCCCCTTTCGCCAAGTACTGTATCGTATTTTTTCGAAAAAGCTTCAATATTTTCATGTACTACTGCTTTTTTAGCGGCGTCAATTACTTCTTCATCTGTAGCGTCTTCTTTACCAAACTTAATATTATTTTTTATAGAATCTGAGAATAAGAACGCGTCTTGAGGGACTACGCCTATATTGTTTCTTAAATCATTAAGATTGATTTCCTTTACTGGGGTGTTATCAATAAATACAGTTCCCTCCGTAGTATCATACATACGACTAATGAGGTTCAAAATGGTTGATTTACCGGAGCCTGTTTTTCCTAAAATCGCAAGTGTTTCACCTGGGGTTAATTCAAAATTGATATGCTTTAAGGCGGTTATATTTGTATCATCATACGTAAAACTTACATTTTTAAATTCTATTTTCCCTTTTATATCAGTATGTGTTGTTACGGTATTTTGAATTTCAGGTTCTACTTTTAAAAATTCATTTATCCTTTTTTGTGATGCTTCTGCTTCTTGAACCAATGATGAAACCCAACCTAAGGAGGCAACAGGCCATGTTAACATATTAATGTATAAAATGAACTGTGCAATAACTCCGATATCGGGTATACTGCCATTAATATACATGGTTCCCCCCACATAAATCACAACTAAGTTGCTTAAACCAATCAATAAAATCATTAGTGGGCCAAAAAGCGCATTGGTTTTGGCTAAGCTCATTGCTTTTTCGTTACTTTCTTGTGTAAGATTGTAAAATTCATCTTGCTTTTTACCTTCAATGGCGTATGCTTTTATAACGCGTATTCCTGAAAAAATTTCTTGTGTAAAAGAGGATAGCGTTGAAAGGTTTTGTTGAAATATGCCACTTTTAATGTGAATTTGTGAACTAATCTTAAATACACCGTATGATAAAAGCGGAAGGGGTAATAATGAGAAAAACGTTAATTTGGGTGAAATTAAAGCCATTTGTATAATTACTACTACAAATACAATTAATGTATTAATTGAATACATTACTGAAGGACCAACATACATTCGTACTTTACTTACATCTTCACTAATGCGACTCATTAAATCACCGGTTCGGTTTTGTTTGTAGAAGTTTTGTGTTAAAATTTGGTAGTGATTGTAGATTTCATTTTTTAAATCAAATTCAATGTGTCGTGACATTACAATCAAAGTTTGGCGCATCAAAAAAGTTAAAAAGCCACCTATTAATGCTGCGGCCACAGTAAGTAAAAAGTTGTCAACTAGAATTTTATAAGCAGTTTCTTTAGTAATTCCGCTATTCTCGATAGCTCGCAAAGAGTCGCCAAAGAATTTTGGGACATATAATTTAAATATTTGAGCCGCAATGGTAATAATGATGCCTAGTAAAAAGCGATATTTATATTTTATAAAATATTTGTTTAAATATTGTAATTCTTTCATTTAAAATAATGATAAATGTTGATGTTGTGTTAAAAAAACTTAATATGTTGATGAATTTGTATCAAAAATATTTCAAAAGTAGTAAGTTATTAATTATCAAATTATTAAAATAAATATAAAATTTTGAATAATTTTAATTTTATGCGTAATATTGCGTTCAATTTTTGAATAATTTACAAGATATAATTACATGACAACAGATTTATTAAAAGCAAACGAACTTCATAAAGTTGACCCTGTATTCGGACAACTTTCATTTGATGGTCATGAACAAGTTGTTTTTTGCCATGACAAAGATACAGGTTTAAAAGCAATAATAGGTATTCATAACACAGTTTTAGGTCCAGCTTTGGGTGGAACAAGAATGTGGAAATATACAAACGAGTGGGAAGCTTTAAATGACGTATTGCGTTTATCACGTGGTATGACTTTTAAAAATTCTATCTCTGGATTAAATTTAGGTGGTGGTAAAGCAGTTATCATCGGTGATGCTAAAACGGAGAAGACTCCTGAGTTAATGACTAGATTTGGTCAGTTTGTAGATTCTTTATCTGGAAAATATATTACAGCAGAAGATGTTGGAATGGAAACTAAAGATATGGATATTGTAAGCGAAGTTACGAAGCACGTAGCGGGTATTTCAGTAGAAAAAGGAGGTTCTGGTAACCCATCTCCAGTAACAGCTTACGGTGTTTTTATGGGAATGAAAGCTGCTGCCAAATACAAATTCGGTTCTGATAATTTAGAAGGAAAAAGAGTTTTAGTTCAAGGTATTGGTCACGTAGGTGAAGTTTTGGTGAAACACTTGGCAGAAAGTGGAGCACTTGTTACAGTTACAGATATCAATGAAGAGAGAACACATCAAGTAGCTGCAAAATATGGTGCTAAAGTATTTGCTGGTGGAGATTTATATGGTGCAGATGTTGATATTTATGCTCCTTGTGCTTTAGGTGCTACAATTAATGATGATACTATCAATAACATTAAAGCTTCAATTATTGCAGGTGCTGCAAATAACCAATTGGCAAATGAAGCAGTACACGGTAAATTATTAAAAGAAAGAGGTATTTTATATGCTCCTGATTTCTTAATTAATGCTGGTGGTGTTATCAATGTGTACTCTGAATTAGTGAAATGGACTAATGCTCAGGTTATGGAAAAAACAGAGAATATCTATAATACTGCACTTGAGATTTTCGATTTTGCTGATAAAAACAGTATTACAACGCATCAAGCAGCTTTGTCAATTGCGCAAAAACGTATTGACGATAGAAAAAATGAGTTACAGAAATAAGCAATATTTAAATAATGTTGTATTTTTGCAAAGCGAAAGAATTATTCTTTCGCTTTCTTAATTTTTAAAAGTTCTTATAATAGTATGTTAAACAGAAGACATATTCGAGTAAAAGTGATGCAAAGTATTTATGCTATGCACCAACATCAATCTGATAGCCTTGAAAAAGAGGAGAAGTTTTTATTTCAAAGTATTGAAAATATGCAAGATTTGTATTTTTTAATGCTTGATGCTCTGGTTGAAATAAAAAACAAAGAAGAAGAATACATAGAATTATCTTCAAAGAAATATTTAGCTACTAAAGAAGAACGCAATCCCAATAAACGATTTGTTGAAAATTGTGTTTTAGCTTCATTGGCAAATAGTGAAACTTTAAATGCGGCTTTAGATGAGCGTAACATTAACAATTGGAAAAAGAATGATGATATCATTTTATGTCTAATTGATGCTATTAAAGAAAGTAATATTTATAAAAAATATTTAAGTAAGCCTTCAACAACTTTTGAAGAGGATAAATATTTTATTGCTGATATCTTTTCTGAAGTAATTGCGCCTAATGAAAGATTGTATGATTATTTAGAGGAGCATAAGTTAACGTGGTTAGATGATGTTCCTGCTGTAAATACGTTGATTTTAAAACAGATCAAGCAATTAAAAAGTGCAGATGACGCTTTTGTTTTATCAAAATTATATAAAGATCAAGACGATAAAGAATTTGTGAAAACTTTATTCAGAAGAACAGTTTTAAACGAATCGGAGTTGTCTAAAGAATATATCGATAAAACACCAAATTGGGATGCAGAACGAATTGCAGAATTGGATACCATAATATTAAAAATGGCAATTTGCGAATTGTTGAAGTTTCCGTCAATACCGGTAAAAGTAACTATTAATGAGTATTTAGAGATTGCAAAAGAATACTCTACACCGAAGAGTAGTATTTTTATCAACGGTATATTGGACAACCTTGTTAAAGACTTTCAAAAAGAAAATAAATTGCAAAAAGCCGGTAGAGGACTTTTGTAAAATAATAACTATTTAACCTCAAAAAAAACAAAAACTATGTTAAAAAAAGCGTTAAGTTTAGTTGCAGTTTCTGGTTTATTTTTAGCGACAGCTTGTAAAGAAAATGCAGCTCCAAAGATTACTGAGCAAGATATGAAAGTAGTAGCGGAAGAAGCTGTAATGGCTTCAAAAATGCCAAAAGTACAATTGAATAAAATGGAGCATGATTTCGGTACAATTACTGAAGGAGCTGTAGTTGAAACAGAATTTATGGTAACTAATTTAGGAGAATCAGATTTGATTATTTCTAATGCTTCTGCATCATGTGGTTGTACAGTACCTGATTATCCAAAACAACCTTTAAAACCAGGAGAAACTGCTCCAATTAAAGTATCGTTTAATTCTGCAGGTAAATCAGGAATGCAAAACAAAACCGTTACTTTGACAACAAATACAGAAAATGGTAAAGAAACCTTTTCAATCAAAGCAAATATTGAAAAAAAATAAGAAGTATTTCTTATAATTTAAAATTATACAAAAATGAGTGCAACTCTTGCAATACAGTTATTGCTAATGATAGCAATATTCTACTTTTTAATGATTCTTCCTCAGCAAAAAAGAGCTAAGAAAGAGAAAGCTTTTGAAGCAGCATTAAAAGTAGGAGATAAGGTGATAACTAAATCGGGTATTCACGGTAAAATCGCTGAATTATCAGAAACGACTGTAGTTATTGAAACTATGGCAGGTAAAATTAAAATGGAAAAATCGGCTATTTCTTCTGAAATGACAATTAAGGCAAACGAGAAGAAATAATTACGTTTTACGATATTTATCATTTAAACCGGTGTTCGAAAGAATCATCGGTTTTATTTTTTCCAAACGTGATAGTTTGGTTTTATCTTGTTTTGCAGATTCAATGTATTCTAAGAATTCACGTTGTTTGTAAGCGGTAAATTGATTGAAAGCTTTTTTTAATTCGGTATCTTCTTCTAGTGCAGAATTTAAAGTGTTAGATATAATAGTTTCTTTCTTTTCGGGTTGTAGTGTTAAGCCTTTTTCTTCTATATTTATTGCTTCATAAATGTATGCCAGTATGGTTTTTTCATCAATTTCTTCTTTGGATTGAAAACGCATTTGGCGTAGTGCTTTTGTTGTGCCTTCCTGAGCGTTAATCAAAAGTTTTTTTTCATCTTTTAAAAATACACCGTTAAAAAACCAAATTCCAAAATAGGATTTAAAGCCACCTACACCTAAGATGTTTTTGTTGTTGAATGTATAAATTGTACCGCCCCATTTAGTAGTTTCTACCAATGTAGTCTTTTTTATAATGGCATGAAGAATATCTAATTCCTCATGCCATTGATTGGTTTTATTCCAGTTATTTTTATCAGACATTTCTAATCTATTTAAAAACTACTGTTTGATAAATTTACGAGTTGTAGTTTTGTTGCCAGCGGTTATTTGTGCAATATAAACACCGTTTGGTAGTTCAGCAAGTGAAAGTGATACATTTTTTGTATTGAAGTTGTTCTTTTTTACAGATTGTCCTAACAAATTGTAAACTTCAATGGTGTCAATGTTGTTATTTGAATTACTTACTTCTAAGTTTTTGTCTTTGTTATTGTATTTTATGACTGAAATATCATTATTAAAGCTATTAGCACTAAGTGTGCTAGTTACATCAATTTCAAATACCATTAAGTGACCAGCATTATTTGTTTGATTGGCATGTAAAGCTAAGTGATAATCTCCTGAAGTTGTTGGTGTGAATGGAGTATTTGAATGATAAGCTTGTGATAGTAAGTCATTACCCGTATTGCTGTATAATGTTCCATTCATTGTAATGTTATCATAGCTTGCAATTAATGTTTTATTAGCTGTTGAGTTTTGCGTGTCAATTAGGTACAAGTCGAATCGTTGATTACTTACCACTCCACCCAAGCCCACAGTATTATAGGTTATGTCAATAGTATACGCCGTACCGGCTGTAAAAGAAAGTTTTGGTGTAAACAACCAATCATTTTTTGAGGTTACTCCAACAGAATTAGGGGAAATCATTGCAACATGATCGTCAGTGCCATCTTGATTGGTGTCGATAGCACTATTAATTGCCCAAACCGGATTAGTATTATCTGTGTTTTCTGTCGCCCAACATGCAGGGAATGTAGTTTGCGCTTGAAAGTTTTCACTAAATGGAATTGTTAATGCAGTGGTACAATTTTGCCCAAATCCAATTAGAGAGGTTAGTAATAAGAATAATTGTGTAGTTTTTTTCATGTTTTAAGGTTTTTTAGTTTGTATATGTAGTAAAAATATTAAAATATTAAAGATTACTTATTTTTTAAATTCACTAAAGGTTAACAATTGATTTCTGTTTTGTCTTTTTTATAGCATAAGGTGTTTAATTTTAACAATATATGTGTATATGTTGAATTTATAACACTTGGTTGTACGCAATAAAAAAAGGAGGAAATCAATTTCCTCCTTTTTTTATTAATGTTGAAAAGTATTATTTTTTTGCTGTAAGTTCTGCAATTTTTACAATAACTTCTGTTGCCTTTACCATGCTTTCAACAGGAACATACTCGTATTTTCCGTGGAAGTTATGACCACCTGCAAAAATATTAGGGCAAGGTAAACCTTTATATGATAATTGCGACCCATCAGTTCCACCTCTAATAGGTTTAATAATAGGAGTGATGCCTAATTCTTTCATTGCTTGTTCTGCAATGTCAACAATATGAAAAACTGGTTCTACTTTTTCACGCATGTTGTAATACTGATCTTTTACTTCGGCAATACAAATGTCTTCACCGAATTGTTTTGCATACTGTTGGTTGATTTTATCTGCAATGGTATGAATTAAAGCTTTTCTAGCTTCAAATAATGATCTATCGTGATCACGGATGATTAACTGTAATACTGTTTCTTCTAAGCTACCATCTAAATGGTGTACGTGGAAAAATCCTTCGTAACCAGTTGTTTTTTCAGGTACTTCATTTGCTGGTAATGCCGAAATGAATTCGTTAGCTAGAAGCATTGAGTTAATCATTTTTCCTTTTGCGTAACCTGGGTGTACACTTTTTCCTTTGAAAATGATTTTTGCTCCAGCAGCATTAAAGTTTTCATATTCTAATTCACCAATTTGACTTCCATCCATAGTGTATGCATAATCGCATCCAAATTTTTCCACGTCAAATTTATGAGCACCACGTCCAATTTCTTCATCAGGTGTAAATCCAACTCTTATTTTTCCGTGTTTGATTTCTGGATGTTTGATTAAGTATTCCATTGCCGACATAATTTCTGTAATACCAGCTTTGTCATCAGCACCTAATAAAGTTGTGCCGTCTGTCGTGATTAAAGTTTGCCCTTTGTATAAAAGTAAATCTTCAAAATAACTTGGTGATAAAACAATATTTTGCGCAGCATTTAAAACAATATCTCCACCATCATAATTTTCTACAATCTGAGGGTTTACGTTGGCTCCAGTAAAATCAGGTGTAGTATCGAAATGCGCAACAAATCCGATTGTTGGAACTTCATGCTCAACATTACTTGGTAGAGTAGCCATGATGTAAGCATTTTCGTCAATGGTAACATCTTGCATTCCCATAGCTTTAAGTTCTTCAACTAACTTGTTTGCTAAGTCCCATTGTTTAGCTGTACTAGGTGTTGTATTTGAATTTGGATCCGATTCGGTATCTATTGTAACGTAGCTTATAAAGCGATCGATAATGTGTTGCATAACGGTAATTTAAAATTTAGGCAAATATACTATTTCTAAAGAAAAGGTTTCATAGGAAAATCTTAAAACTTAATGTGTAATTGTGAGCACGATTTCTTATTTTTGCACCATTCAAGAGAATTACTATGTACAAACTATTCATCCGTTCTATACTTTTTCAATTTGACCCAGAAAAAGTGCATTATTTTACCTTTTCTTTAATTCGTTTTTTAAATAAAATTGGTTTTTCAGTCATTTTTAAAGCTTTGTATGAAGTTAAAGATAAACGTTTGGAACGTGAAGTTTTTGGATTGAAATTCAAGAATCCAGTTGGATTGGCAGCAGGTTTTGATAAAGATGCTAAATTGTACAAAGAGCTTTCAAATCTTGGTTTCGGTTTTGTAGAAATCGGGACACTAACACCTAAAGGACAAGAAGGGAATCCTAAAAAGCGTCTTTTTCGTTTGAAAGAAGATTCAGCTATTATAAACCGTATGGGCTTCAACAACGGTGGCGTTTTAGAAGCTGTAGAGCGTTTGAAAAAGAACAATGGAGTACTTATAGGTGGTAATATAGGTAAAAATAAGGTTACCCCAAATGAAGAAGCGGTAAACGATTATACGATTTGCTTCGAAGCTTTGTTTCCGCACGTTGATTATTTTGTAGTGAATGTAAGTTCTCCGAATACACCTAACCTTAGAGAACTACAAGATAAAAAACCATTAACTGAATTGTTACAAACACTTCAAGATTTAAATACTACCAAATCGGTTCATAAGCCAATTTTATTAAAAATTGCTCCTGATTTAACGGATGATCAGTTGTTGGATATTATTGATATTGTAAAGGATACTAAGATTGCAGGTGTTATTGCAACCAATACTACGATTTCAAGAGATGGGCTTCAATCTGCAAATAAAAACGAAATGGGAGGTTTGTCTGGAAAACCACTTACTAAGCGTTCTACAGAAGTAATTCGATTCCTTTCTGAGAAAAGTAATAACGCATTCCCTATTATTGGTGTAGGTGGAATTCATTCTGCAGACGATGCTTTAGAGAAATTAGAAGCAGGTGCAAGTCTTGTGCAATTGTATACAGGTTTTATTTATGAGGGACCTCAATTGATTAAAGACATCAACAAAAAGATTTTGGAAAAGCGCTAAAATTCTTATCTTTGGAAGCTATGAGCCAAGTCAAAATTATCGAATGTCCCAGAGATGCCATGCAAGGCATAAAGGACTTTATACCTACAGAAAAGAAAGTACAATACATTCAATCGTTATTACGGGTAGGTTTCGATACCATAGATTTTGGTAGTTTTGTATCGCCAAAGGCAATTCCTCAAATGCAAGATACTGCTGAAGTATTGGCTCAACTTGATTTGTCAAAAACAGATAGTAAGCTTTTGGCTATTATTGCCAACACAAAAGGTGCTGAATTAGCTTCAATACATAAAGAAATTCAATATTTAGGTTTCCCATTTTCAATTTCTGAAAATTTTCAAATGCGTAATACGCATAAAACTATTGCAGAATCAATTGTTACTTTAAATGAAATTTTAGAAATTGCAGATAAGTCAAATAAAGAAGTAGTAACCTATATTTCAATGGGCTTTGGTAACCCATATGGTGATCCATGGAATGTTGAAATAGTAGGAGAGTGGACAGAAAAGTTAGCCAATATGGGAGTGAAAATCTTATCACTTTCAGATACGGTCGGCAGTTCTACACCAGAAGTTATCGATTATTTGTTTTCAAATTTGATTCCAAAATATTCACATATTGAATTTGGAGCACATCTGCATACGACTCCAGATTCTTGGTTTGAAAAAGTTGATGCTGCTTACAAAGCAGGTTGTAAACGCTTCGATGGTGCTATTAAAGGTTTTGGGGGGTGTCCAATGGCAAAAGATGATTTAACAGGAAATATGCCTACTGAGAAGATGTTATCTTATTTTACCTCTAATAAAATTGACACAAATTGTCATCCCATTAGCTTTGAAAGTGCTTATAATGAGGCTTTAAAGGTTTTCAATAATTATCATTAAAAGTACTTTTTTTATTTTTATTTAAAATAAATCCAAATAAGTTTTGTTTTTTATTGTTACATTTTTATTTTTGCAACTCAAATTATTTATATTAAATCTAAATAAATTAATATGCGTTTCAAAAATGTAATTTTACCTTCTTTAGCAGTAGTAGCTTTATCTTTTGTTTCATGTTCTGATGATGACAATAATACTGTTAACGATACTGTATTAGTTATTCCTGCTACTTATGAGTTCAACAGAAACGATCTTTCTACAGTGGACTATAGTGGACAATCAAGCCGTTTGTTGATGTTACAAGAAATGGGTAATTATATTAAAACTAACGGGACAGATGGAAGTATAGTTGATGCAAGTGTTTTAGTAAACATGTATGCTAACACAAACAATCCATTTTCAACTACTGAATTAAACGAATCAGGAAAACAATTACGTGATAAAACTGCAGCTTCTAGAGATTACTTTGTAAACTTAGGAGGTGGAGGTTCTACTTTGGAACAAACTCAAGTTCGTGCTTTTTTTGCATCTCAATTTGATGATGCTAATGCAGCGAGTCAAGGAAATGATGCTGCTGCAAATGTTGCAGGTAAATATTTAGACGGTACTTCAACGCGTTTATTCGCAGCAAATGGATTAGAGCCACAACAAGTTTTATTAAAAGGAATGATGGGAGCTTGTTTTATGGATCAAATTGTAAACAATTATTTAAGTACAGCTGTACTTGATGAAGGTTCTAATAGAGATGATAATACAAACAAAGTATTAGTATCAGGAAAGAATTATACTGAGATGGAGCACAAATGGGATGAGGCTTATGGCTATATCTATGGTGCTGGTGGTGGAAAATATTGGGACAGTTATATCAATCAAGTGGATGCAGATGTTGATTTTAATACTGTTGCTGATGATATTGAATTGGCTTTCAGAAAAGGTAGAGCGGCTATTGTAGCGAATGATTATGAAGTGAGAGACCAACAAATTGAAATCATCAAAAGTAAGTTGGCTATTGTACCTGCAGTTAGAGCGGTTTATTATTTAATAGAAGGAAAAGCAAAATTAGTAACGGATAGTGGAGCAAAAGCATTTCATGCACTTTCAGAAGCTTACGGATTTATTATGGCTTTGCGTTATACGAATAATCCTTCAACAGATATGCCATATATGACTAAATCAGAAGTTGATGTGCTATTAGCTGAATTAACTGCTGGAACAAATGGACTATGGGACGTTGATTATTTAAATGCCAATTTGGATGGTTGGGCAGACGAAATTGCAACTCGTTTTGGATTTACTGTAGCTCAAGCAGCAACTGTAAACTAATATAATTAAAGATGGCTTGAGTAATCAAGCTATTTTTTTGTTTAATTTTGCAAAAAATAATAGAATGAAAAAGTTATTTCTTTTTTTGAGTGTTTTAGGTGTTTTTATAGCTTGTTCAAGTGATAGTGATTCGAATACTGTAGGCAGTGGCGATAATTACGATAGAACAGCAATGCTTACAAACTGGGCTGATAATTTAATCATTCCACGATATGTTGACTATCAATCAAAAGTTGAAGCTTTAAATACTGCTGCAAATGATTTTGCAACAACTCCAGATCAAGTAAATTTAGAGAGTTTAAGAACAGCATGGGAGCAAGCTTATAAGGCTTACCAATATGTTGGAATGTTTGGTATTGGAAAAGCGGAGGAAATAAATTTTGTAAGTTGTACCAATATGTATCCAACTAATGTTGCTGGTATTGAAACTAATATTACAAGTGGAACTTATGATTTTAGCTTATTGTCGCAATATGATAAACAAGGTTTTCCAGCACTTGATTATATGATCAATGGATTAGCAACTACAGATAGCACAATTTTAGCGTTTTATACGACGAATGTAAATGCAACTAATTATAAGCAATATCTAACGGATTTAACGGCTCGTTTAAAAATTAATATTGATGCAATTATTACAGATTGGAACGGAAATTACAGAATTGCATTTATAGCTAGTAACGGAAATTCTGTAAGTAGTTCAGTAAACAAATTAGTAAATGCTTTTGTAAAATATTATGAAAGAGATGTAAGAGCAGGAAAAGTAGGTATTCCAGCAGGAATCTATTCAAACGGCACTTTATATCCAGAAAAAGTTGAAGCATATTATAAAAATACTTTCTCAAAAGAATTATTGAATGAGGCTATTCAGAGTGCACAAGACTTTTTTAACGGAAAACATTTTAGTAGTACAGCAGAAGGACCAAGTTTAAAATCGTATTTAGATTATTTGAATACAGTGCGTAACGGTCAAAATTTGAGTGCTATTATCAATACACAATTTGCTACAATCTATACTACAAATGCTGTGTTGAGTAATAGCTTTTCAGAGCAAGTGAATACGGATAACAATGCTATGATTGCTAGTTTTGATGCATTACAACAAAATGTAGTGTATTTCAAACTGGATATGATGCAAGCCTTAAACATTACTGTTGATTATGTAGATGCTGACGGTGATTAAGAGATGATACAAAAAACACTACATACTTATATCAATAAAACATCACAAGCCGCAACGCTAGCTTTTTTTAGGCTAGCGTTTGGTTTAATGATGTTTTTTAGTATTGTACGTTTTGTCAGTTATGGTTGGGTTGAGAAATTTTATATTTCACCTACATTTCACTTTACATATTTTGGTTTTGAATGGGTTAAACCACTTGGTAAATTTACTTATGTATTATTTGCTGTATGTGGTTTGGCTGCTCTAGCAATTGCATTTGGATATAAATACAGATTAGCAGCGATTGCCTTTTTTTTAAGTTTTACCTATATTGAGTTAATGGATAAAACGACCTATTTAAACCATTATTATTTTATCTCCATAATTGCTTTTTTACTTATTTTTTTACCTGCTAATGCTAGCTATTCCGTAGATGCTTATCAAAATGAAAAACTTCGTTTTCAAGAAGTGCCTACATGGACGATTGATATTCTAAAGTTGATGTTAGGGATTGTCTATTTTTATGCAGGATTAGCCAAATTAAATTCAGATTGGTTATTGCACGCGATGCCTTTGAAAATTTGGTTACCCAATCAATCGAACATTCCGCTAATAGGAAACCTACTTCACGAAAGTATTGTGCAATATGCTTTCAGTTGGATAGGAGCCATTTACGATTTATGTATCCCTTTTTTACTGTTGAATAAAAAGACCCGAAAGTTTGGCTTCTTATTGGTAGTTGCTTTTCATATCTTAACCAAGATTCTATTTCCTATCGGAGTTTTTCCATATGTGATGATTGTAAGTTCTTTAATCTTTTTTGATGCATCTTTTCATACTAAAGTTTTGAATAAAATAGGGAAGTTGTTTAAAATGCAATCAGGTGTTTTTCAAAATAACAATGTTTTTAAGGATAAATTATCCCAACCTGTTACGCAAATTAAATTGGTATTTTTAGCACTCTTTGTACTTTTCCAATTGACGTTCCCTTTTCGTTATTTAGCTTATCCCGGAGAGTTGTTTTGGACAGAAGAAGGATTTCGTTTTTCATGGCGCGTAATGTTGATGGAAAAAGCGGGTTATACGCAATTTTATGTTACAGATGCTAAAACTCAAAAAAGAAAATTTGTAGATAATAGTCGTTTTTTGACACCATTTCAAGAAAAACAAATGGCTTTTCAGCCCGATTTTATATTGGAATATGCCCATTATCTTCATGAATATTATAAAAAAACTGGTGTTGTAGACCCTATAGTTACCGTAGACTGTTATGTTGCTCTAAACGGAAGATTGAGTACACGATATATTGATCCAACAGTGGATTTAGCAAAAGAAAAAGAATCATTCCAGCACAAAACCTGGATATTACCATTTAACGATGAAATCAAAGGCTTTTAAAATTTTATTTTTTTTATTTTTTTCAATTGTAGCTTTCGCGCAAAATAACATCAAAGGAATAGTAACAGATTCCCAAGGCAGAGCATTAGCAGATGTTGAAATCTATAATAAAACCAATAGTTCTTTTTTTAAAACGAATACTAAAGGACAATTTGTTATTACTGGTGTTGATAGTGGGACTAATGAATTGGTGTTTTTTGCACCCGACTTCGTAATTGAAGAACGAACTATTGATTTTAAAACGTATAAAAGCGATTTAATCATCATTTTAAAGGAACTAGAAACTTCACTTTCTGAAGTAGTTGTGTATAAACAAAAGGAAAAGTTATTTGCATTAAACAAACTTAAAGATATTGAAGAAACGGCTATTTACGCAGGTAAGAAAACAGAAGTTATTGCGATTGAAAACCTAACTGCGAATAAAGCAACTAATAATGCTCGTCAAATTTTTGGACAAGTTGCGGGATTAACGATTAATGAAAATAGTGATGCCGGTTTGCAGTTATCTATTGGAGGAAGAGGTTTAAACCCAAATCGTACTTCAAATTTCAATACCCGTCAAAATGGTTATGACATCAGTGCTGATGTTTTAGGTTATCCAGAAAGTTACTATGCTACACCAACAGAGGCTTTGGAAGAAATTCAAATTGTTCGTGGAGCTGCGTCGCTACAATATGGAACACAATTTGGTGGACTGATTAATTTTAAAATAAAAAGTCCTTCAACAAAACCATTTGAAGTGGTTACGCGTAGCACAGTAGGTTCTTATAATTTGTTTACCAATTTTACGAGTTTGAGTGGAACCAATGGAAAATTCAGTCACTATTCTTTTTACAATTATAAAAAAGGCGATGGTTTTAGACCCAATTCAGAATTCGATTCCAAAACTTTTTTTACTAATTTAAATTATAAGTTTACCAAAAACACGTCACTTCATTTTGATTATACACATTTCGGATATTTGGCTAAACAGCCAGGAGGTTTAACGGATTATATGTTTTTACAAGATCCAACACAGAGTAATAGAGAGCGTAATTGGTTCAAGATTAATTGGAATTTATTTGCATTACGATTCAAACATCACTTTGAGCATGATGCTGATTTCTCTTTGCAATTATTCGGTTTAGACGCTTATCGTTATGCTTTGGGTTACCGATCAAATAGAGTTTCAAATCCAGATACTCCGGGAACGGCTCGAGATTTGATTAAAGGTGATTTTGTCAATTGGGGAGCAGAAGCTCGTTATTTAAAGAAGTATAATTTATTTGGAAAAAAGAGTGCCTTTTTAATCGGAGGTAAATATTATCAAGCTGAGAATACCGGATTACAAGGTCCTGGTTCGTCTGGTAGTGACGCAAATTTTGATTTAGCAACTGGTGAATTTCCTTTCTATGGTAATCAATCGGATTATAAATATCCAAACTTAAATTTTGCATTATTTGCAGAGAATATTTTCCAACTGACTAACAATTTTTCGGTTACACCTGGAATACGATTTGAGAACATTCAAACCAAAGCAGAAGGGTATTACCGCAATATCAATTTAGGTTTAAATGGGGATGTTCTATTGGATGAAACTTTTGATGAAAATGTAACCAAAAATCGTCAGTTTGTATTGGTTGGTTTAGGGTTAAGTTACAAATTTGATAATGGAATGGAGTTGTATGGGAATATTTCTCAAAATTACCGTTCGGTTACGTTTAGTGATATACGTACAGCAAATCCAAGCGCAGCTATTGATGAAAACATTACCGATGAGTTTGGATTCACTTCAGATATTGGTATTAGAGGAAAAATACGCGATATTGTATCATTAGATGCGAGTGCTTATGCCTTGTATTACAATGATAAAATTGGTGAATATTTAATTCAAAAACCAAATACGGCTCAATTGGTTCGTTATCGCAGTAATGTGGGAACGGGAATTACCTATGGTGTAGAATCAATATTCGATGTGAATTTTGCTAAAATATTCTTTAGAGCCAATGAAAATATTATTTGGAAAGCTTTTGCTAATATTGCTGTAACAGAATCAGAATATTTAAAGTCCGACCAGCCAAATATAAAAGGTAATAAAGTAGAATTTGTTCCCCTATATAATACAAAATATGGTACTCAAGTAGGGTATAAGAATACGATGTTGAGCTTTCAATACATGGCAGTAGCGAAACAGTTTACAAACGCTGAGAATAGTCCTATTGATATAAATGATAACACTTACGGTATATATGGTGAAATTCCGGCTTATGATGTTTTTGATTTGTCTTTCTCGCAAAAGATTGGCAAACATTTAAAACTAGAAGCAGGAATAAATAATGTATTTGACAATTCGTATTTTACGCGTAGAGCAACGGGTTATCCAGGACCTGGTATTATTCCATCTGAACCACGTGTTTATTATGCAACGATAGAATTTAAATTTTAGTTTTTTTACTATTTAAATAATGTAAAACCTAATTTCGTTATCGAGTTAGGTTTTTTTGTTAAAAATAGTATTTCTAAATTGTTTAATTTGACAACTTTTCGTTATCTTTGCATGCAATTTAACTTCAAATTGCAACATGAAAGCACACGCAAATAAAATCATCGGAGAAGGACTTACTTATGATGATGTTCTTTTGGTTCCAAATTATTCTCAAGTACTTCCTAGAGAGGTAAGTATCAAAACAAAATTTTCTAGAAATATAACGTTAAACGTACCAATTGTATCGGCGGCAATGGATACAGTTTCTGAAAGTGCAATGGCTATTGCTATGGCGCAAGAAGGAGGAATCAGTGTTTTGCATAAAAATATGTCAATCGAGCGTCAAGCGGCTGAAGTACGTAAAGTGAAACGTGCAGAATCAGGAATGATTATAGATCCTGTAACGTTGACATTAACTGCTACAGTAGGTGATGCTAAAAGAGCAATGAAAGAACACAGCATAGGAGGGATTCCTGTTGTTGATGATAACATGGTGTTAAAAGGGATAGTTACCAACCGTGATTTACGTTTTGAAAAACAAAACAACAGATCAATCGTTGAAGTAATGACTGCCGAAAACCTAGTAACGGCTAAGGTAGGTACTACTTTAGAGCAAGCAGAAGAAATATTACAAGAACATAAAATTGAAAAATTACCTGTAGTTTCAGAAGACAATAAATTAGCAGGTTTAATTACTTTCAGAGATATTACAAAGTTAACGCAAAAGCCAAATGCTAATAAAGATCAGTTTGGTCGTTTGCGAGTAGCAGCCGCTTTAGGTGTTACTGCAGATGCAGTTGAAAGAGCTACAGCTTTAGTTAACGCAGGCGTTGATGCTGTTATTATCGATACGGCTCACGGTCATACAAAAGGGGTTGTTGATGTCTTAAAAGCGGTTAAAGCTGCTTTCCCAGATTTAGATGTAGTTGTTGGAAATATTGCTACTCCAGAGGCTGCTCAATATTTAGTTGAGAATGGGGCTGATGGTGTTAAAGTAGGAATAGGCCCAGGTTCTATTTGTACTACACGTGTAGTAGCAGGTGTTGGTTTCCCTCAGTTTTCTGCTGTTATGGAAGTTGCTGCAGCTATTAAAGGGAGTGGTGTGCCAGTTATCGCTGATGGTGGTATCCGTTACACAGGAGATATCCCAAAAGCTATTGCTGCAGGTGCGGATAGTGTAATGTTAGGTTCACTATTAGCAGGAACAAAAGAATCTCCAGGAGAAACTATCATTTTTGAAGGAAGAAAATTCAAATCATATAGAGGTATGGGATCTGTTGAAGCAATGCAAGAAGGTTCAAAAGATCGTTATTTCCAAGATGTTGAAGATGACGTTAAAAAATTAGTTCCAGAAGGAATTGTAGGGCGTGTACCATACAAAGGAGAATTAAACGAAAGCATGCAACAATTTGTAGGTGGTTTACGTGCCGGTATGGGATACTGTGGTGCAAAAGACATTCCTACATTGCAAGAAGTAGGACGTTTTGTTCGTATTACGACAAGTGGAATTGGTGAAAGTCACCCACATAACGTAACAATTACAAAAGAAGCGCCTAATTATTCAAGATAATAAAGGATTCAAAGAATAGAAAAAGCCGAAGTGATTAACTTCGGCTTTTTTGTAACTATTGTTCTAAAAAAGATCTAATTTTCTTTTTATCACCAACTATCCATATAATATCATTTTTACTGAGTATCAAGTTGGATTCGGGGTTTAGTATTCTTCTACCGTTATGCTCAACGCCAACTACTAATCCGTTTGTTTTTTCGCGTATACCTGACTCTTTTATGGTTTTACCAACACAGTCGTTATCAATTAATTCAAATTGTTGTAATGTAATTTCAGATTCGTCCTCTTCAATTTTAATTTTATGAACTTCTAAATAGTTTGTAAATTCTTTTACTTGTTCATCAGTACCAATTACATTGATTTCATCATTTGGATATAGTTTTTCGTCTTTCGATGGAACACATATATTTAATCCACCCCGTTTGATAAAAGCTATATTTACACCTATTGTTTCTCTAATTCTTAGTTCTTCTAGTGTTTTGCCTGCAAAATCGGATTCTGCTGAGATTGTAAATCCCGCCATGTGACCATCCCAAGGCGATAAATTATTACGGTTGATTTTTTTAAAAGTATTTTCCCTTTGATTGTAATTGGTGATAAAACGATTTTCAATTTTCTGATATAGTTTATTAATTCTTTTTGGAAAAAGCGTCATTATAAAGACTGAAATTACAAATGCCAACAATGCTATACTAGGAGAAAATAAATTGTTTAGCATCATACCAATAAATAATAGGGCAATAGCAATTCTGAGTAGTATCAAAACTATAACAGGGCCATAATATTTTTTATTTTTTAAAAGTTCTTTTACATCGTTTGTTGCTACTCTTTTTAATGAAAGCGCCCATAAAAAAGGAGCTAAAACTATAAATGTGATGATTGCAGTTAGAATATTTCCATAAGGAATATCTTCCATTATAGGCAATAATAAATGCTTGGAAAGTAAAATAATTGCGAATATGATAATGGAGAATAATGCGACTTGAATAATGTAAGCTCGTATAACTTTTTGCCAAGTACTGACTGTTTTTATGGCTTGCGTATTCGCACTGTAGAGTTCTATTTTTTTTATCCATTTTTTGGGTAGCTTGCTTTCAATAATTTCTGCTGTAGGCGTAGCAAATTTTATCATGAAAGGTGTCGTAAAAGTCGTAACTGCTGATACTGCTACAACTATTGGATACAGAAAATCACTGGTAACATTTAATGAGGCACCTAGTGTTGCTATGATGAATGAGAATTCACCAATTTGAGACAAACTCATACCGGTTTGTATCGATTCTTTTAACGGTTGTCCCGAAAGTAGTGTCCCAATTGTGGAGCTAATAGATTGTCCGAAAATAGTTAGCAACGTTAATAACATTACCGGAAAAGCATATTCGACTAATGTGTTCGGGTTGATAAGCATTCCTACCGATACAAAGAAAATGGCGCCAAATAAATCTTTTACGGGTTTCACCAAATGTTCAATGTGTTCCGCCTCATTGGTCTCTGCAATAATAGATCCCATAATAAAGGCACCTAATGCAGGAGAGAAGCCTACATTTGCAGCAAAAATCACCATTGTTAAACACAAGGCTAACGAAATGATTAGTAACATCTCATCTGAAAGTAGTTGTTTTAGTTTTTTAAGTAAGGTAGGTATAAAGAAAATCCCTGAGATGAACCAAATGGATAAAAAGAAGAATAATTTAAGTAATGATAGCAATAATTTCGTTCCTGAAAATTGCTGACTTACTGCTATTGTAGACAGTAAAACCATCATTAAAATGGCTACGATGTCTTGTACAATTAAAGCTCCAATAACGTTACCTGCAAACTTTTGGCTTTTTACACCCAATTCATCAAATGCTTTTAAAATAATAGTGGTAGAAGAAATGGATAGAATAACACCTAAAAAGATACTGTTTATGTTTTCCCATCCCATAAATCTTCCGGCATAATAGCCGAGAAAAACCATGGCGAATATTTGGGTTAATGCGGTAACAGAAGCTGTTCCACCCACTTTGAGTAGCTTTTTAAAACTGAATTCTAGTCCTAAACTAAAAAGTAAAATTATTACACCTATTTCAGCCCAAACTTCAATGCTATGATGATCTTTAACAGTTGGAAAAAAATGAAAATTAGTACTCGCCAAAAAGCCTGCAACCAAGTAACCCAATACCAAAGGTTGTTTTAATTTACGAAATACTACTACTGCAATTGCTGCAGTTACAAGTATTAAACCTAAATCGGTTATTAAATCGGGTAGGTGAACGGTACTGCTCGTAAATAAGGAGAATGGCATTGATTTTAGTTTTGTTAAATTTAACAATTCACCAACTTACTGTGTAATGCTTTTACAAAATATTAACAAGTTTTTAAAGGTATTTATCGATTGTAAAGCCGATTCATTTTCAAAGCCTTTTCTATTTGATATTTTGTTTTTTCTGATGTGGTGTAAGTGTATAAAAAAAAAATCCATTAGGATTAGCTAATGGATTTTTGATTTAAGAAATTTATTTCTCTTTTCAGTTTTTATTTTTTGAATCAATTAGATTGATTAGTTTTTCTAATGAATTTTTAATTTCTGCAGTATTTGTCTTTTTTAAAAACAATTCAGACTTTCTTTTTAAGTTATTAAAATCCGAGTTAGGGTATTCATTTACAAGCATTGAGAAGTACTTGTCAATTCTTTCAGCTAATTGTTTTTTTCCAATATCGCTGTAGGAATTCTCATTGTTAATTTCATCTAAATGTAAAATGTAATTATTTATTAGAGTATTTATATTTGAATCTAAAATATCTTTAATTTTTTTAGAATTAGGGTCTTCTGTACGATTTATTATTTCTTCGTTACCAATTTTAAAATAATGAAGTTGTAATTCTAGACCAAAATTATTTACTGCAATATGTTCATTTTCATAGATGTATTTATCTTTTCTATCTAAATCACTATATCGATTATTTATATTTCTCCAAGTTTCAAAAAACTTTTCCCCAACTTCACTTTTGTATTTCAAACCTAATTCATTATCAAGTAAAATTACTTTGAAATTTTCTGTATCAAGTATTTTATTTAAAATAGGAGCTGTTTCTACATTATTAAAAGTTGGTAATTCTTCATCATCTTTATAGTTGTACATGATTTCATTGACTGCATTTTCAAAATCTTCTACTGTCCAATATCTTTTTTCTATTGGTGGGAAATTATGAGATTTTGAATTACAATTTGTAAATAAGATTGCCAATAAAATTAGAGTAGTAGTATTTAAGATTTTATTTATCATAAAATTTAATCTTTGAATCTTCATATTTATTTAAACTTTTTAATGTGCTGTCTACAATCTTTTCATATTTTTTTTGCTCTTTAAGTACATAACTATGAAAAGTATCGTAATCGTATTTTTCTTGAAATCTGTTTTCTAAAATAATATTTTTTGAAATAATTTCTTCAATTAATTTTTTATCAAAAGCTTTCTTCTGAATTATTTCTTTTCGAATTTTTCTAGCAAAAATTTCAGTTATTTTAAAATGATAAATTTCATGATTTAATAATTCGCTACTCTTTGCCTCTTTGTCATAAACAAAAGATCTTGAAGGATGAAAATGAGCATCAATATTAATGCTTTCCTTAGTGATTTCATAGTCTATAGAAGTGAAGACATAAGCAAAATACTTACTCCCATAAAGTTCTTTTTTAAAAAATTCAAAACCTTTGAATTTTTTAAATGTTATTTGATTTACTTCTTTATATGGTATTGGTTTTTCATAATCAATAAAATTGATATAATTCAAGATAAATAAAAAAACCAATACCAATAAAGATATAAATAGATTAATTTTTAAAACTTTTCCAAAACTTACTTTTTGTATTACAATTTTTTTAAGGTTTACTAAAATTGTAAAAATTATGATTAACAAATAAATTGTTCCTAAAATTAAAAAAGTAAACTTTTCAGTTTTATTCATTAAATTCCTAAATAATTACTTGGTGTAATTTGTTTCAATTCGTTTTTAATGTCATCATTTACATTTAACGTTTCAATGAAAGCATGAATTGATGTTTGGTTGATAACCGAATTTGTTCTGGTTAAATCTTTCAATGCTTCGTAAGGGTTTGGATAGCCTTCACGACGTAAGATTGTTTGAATGGCTTCTGCAACTACCGCCCAGTTTTTCTCTAAATCTTCTGCAAATTTAGCTTCGTTCAATAACAATTTGTTCAACCCTTTTAAAGTCGCTTCAAATGCAATAATAGTATGACCAAATGGTACCCCAACATTACGTAAAACAGTACTATCGGTTAAGTCACGTTGTAATCTTGAAATTGGTAATTTAGCAGATAGATGTTCGAAAATAGCATTTGCAATTCCTAAATTTCCTTCACTATTTTCAAAATCAATTGGGTTTACTTTATGCGGCATAGCTGAAGATCCAATTTCTCCTGCTTTGATTTTTTGTTTGAAATAATCCATTGAAACGTACGTCCAAATATCTCTATCCAAATCAATTAAAATGGTATTGATTCGCTTTAAAGCATCAAAAAATGCAGCAAAGTGATCGTAATGCTCAATTTGAGTTGTAGGGAATGAATGGTGTAAACCTAAAATATCTTCTACAAATTTTGTTCCAAATGCTTTCCAATCGTTGTTGGGATACGCTACTTTGTGTGCATTATAGTTTCCAGTTGCACCACCAAATTTAGCAGCAAAAGGAACGTTAAACAACAAACGCATTTGTTCTTCCAAACGCTCAACAAAAACTTGAATTTCTTTTCCTAAACGAGTAGGAGAAGCTGGTTGCCCGTGTGTACGTGCCAACATTGGTACATCAGCCCATTCGATACTTAATTCTTTTAATTTTTGAATTACCGAAATTAAAGAAGGCATGTAAACATTTTCAAATGCTTCTTTAGTTGATAATGGAATGGCTGTGTTGTTGATATCTTGTGAGGTTAATCCAAAGTGGATAAACTCTTTATACGTTTCCAATCCTAAAGCATCGAATTTACTTTTAATAAAATATTCAACAGCTTTAACATCGTGATTGGTTGTTTTCTCCGTTTCTTTAATCCAAAGTGCATCTTCTGTAGAAAAATTTTCATACAGCCCTCTTAAAGCAGGAAATACCGATTGGTCCACACCCGAAAGTTGTGGTACTGGTAATTCGCAAAGTGCAATAAAATATTCAACTTCAATTAAAACACGATATTTAATTAAGGCTTCCTCTGAAAAATATGGTGCTAAATTTTGAGTTTTACTTCTGTATCGACCGTCTATAGGCGAAATTGCATTTAATTCTGTTAAGTTTTGCATTGTGATGTTGTTTTTCTGAAGTAGAAAAAATTATTAAAGATTTTACTTCAAATTTTAAAGGGGCAAATATACGGATAAGTTAGAATTTAAAAGTTAGAATTTAGAAGTTTTTCTTTCAATTGCTGCATTCCTTCAACCGCACTTAATGAAATTACTTCCAAGGGATTGGGTAAATCATAAATCGTTGCTGGTTTGGGATCGATATAGAAAACAGGAACGTTTGAATTAACATAATTTATCAAACCTGCCGCTGGGTATACTTGTAAGGAAGTACCAATAATTAACAGTATATCTGCAGTCTCAATAATTTCAATAGCCGTTTCAATAGCCGGAACATCCTCACCAAACCATACAATGTGTGGACGGAGTTGAACACCATGCTTATCAGTATCACCAAGGTTTAAATCGGTTTTCCAATCCAGTATTTCATTTTTAGTTGTAATGCTTCTTACTTTCAATAATTCACCGTGTAAGTGTAACACATTTTTACTACCGCCTCTTTCATGTAAATCATCTACATTTTGGGTGATAATTTCAACATGAAAATGTTGTTCTAAATTAGCAAGTATTTGATGGGCTTCATTTGGATGTACTTCTAAAAGTTGTGCTCTACGTTTGTTATAAAAATCCAAAACAAGTTCGGGGTTGTTATTCCAGCCGATAGGTGAAGCTACTTCCATAATATCATGACCTTCCCATAAACCATCAGCATCGCGAAAAGTTTTAATACCGCTTTCGGCACTTATTCCCGCACCCGTAATAACTACTAGTTTTTTCAAGTTAATTGATTTAAATATAGTTTCGTTCAATAAGGTTACATTGTTAATCTTCAAATTCTAAAGAACTATCAGCTTTTATGTTATTTTTTTTATTTCTCAACAAACCAATCATTTGACCTATTCCAATTCCAAAATAAATTCTGTCTTTGTTTATTTGTGTCATTGGAGATATCGTTAATCCATAAAATCTACTAAAAGGAAATTCAATTTTTGGATTTATTATCAAACTAATAGTATTATGTTTTTCATAATTCCAATTATAGTTTTCTACTAAAAAGCTATTTTCATTTCTTTCCCAATTTACGGGTTCTCTAATAATTGTATAACCTAAACCAACTGAAGTGTTTAGTCGAATCGTGCCAGCTTTATTAATTTTACAAATCTTACCAAATCCAAGTTGATAGTTTTCTAAATAGTCATATGGGTTTTCAAAACCAAAAAATAAAGCACCTATTAATCCCGAAGTATAGTCTTTGGGTTGTGTTTTAGGTTTTCTCAGGTTTCCAGTATATCCAAATTTGAACGAATATTTTTCTTTATAAACATAATTTAAATTAAAATCAATTCCAATATAATTGCCTATGTTCAATTCTCCGGTATAATAAACTGCATTGTTTTCTTCAAATTGGGCAATCGAAAAATTGGAAGAAAACATTAATAATATTATTATAATTTTTCTCATGAAAACAATGACAGTTTTTAAGCAATTTGGATAATATGGTTTATTTTAAATTAAACTTTTCCTAAGGTATAAAGTTGTTCTAGCGTAGGGCTAACACTACCACCAGCAGGCTCTAGTGTAATTCCAAAAGCTTCAGCTCCTTCCGCTTTTTCAACTTTGAATACTTTTGTATTACTAGCTGTAAAGTCGTTTAATAAACCAATGCTTTGCGGTGTTAAAGGATCAAGTTTTAAACCCCAAACTTGGTATACTTTTCCTTCGGGTGGAGATGGTAATCCCGAAGCGTCTATATAAACTTCTTGGGTTTCTTTGTTGTAATAAGCCTTTGCGTATGCTGTTGGTGCTACTTCTTGCCCGGCAAGTGCAACTTGTATGTTGTTGTTGTCACGTACAATTGCTAAAATATTTTCAGCCTCTTGCTTTTTAAGTTCCAAATCAACGATAGCCTCTTGCATAACTACTTTTTCGGTAGCCAATTGGTCAATTGTAGCATTGGATTGGTTCAATTGATACAACTGGAAACCGAATCCTACAACCAATACGGCTGCGGCTGCCCATCCCGTATAAGTTGACCATGAGGTGCGACGGTTAATAGGTATTGCATTATTTTTAGCTAATATTTTGGCTCTTATTTTTTCATAGTTGGTTGCCGATAAATGTGGGGCAACACTTTGTGAAAGGTTGATAACAGCATTTTCAATAGCTAAAATTTCTGCTTGTATTTCGGGATTTTGTTTCGCTAATGCAGCAATTTCCTGATTTTCTTTTTCAGAAAGTTTTCCAAATACATAAAGTTCTAATGTACCGGAATCGATTAATTCTCTACTATTCATTTATCATCATTCTTAATTCATTCATGCAATTTCTATTTTGTGTCTTCACGGTACCTAATGGTATTTCGAGTTCATCTGATGCTTCTTGTTGAGTATACCCTTGGAAAAATAGTAACTCAATGATTTGAATACATTTTGGCTTTAATTTTTTTATAAAGCGTTTTATACCTATTGCATCAATTCTGTTCATGGTTTTGGAATTGTCTTCTAGCATATATACGAAATTATCGCTAGAAAGGTTTTTCTGACTGTTATTGAAGCCTTTAGAACGCAATCTGTCGATAGTGGTATTGCGCGCTATGTTTAGCATCCAAGTATACAATCGTCCTTTCGATTCGTTATAACTATCAATATTATTCCAAATTTTAACAAAAACTTCTTGAAGGACATCTTCAGCTTCTTCACGATTACGAATTAAATTATAAATGACACCATAAAGATTTTTTGAATAGTTGTCGTAGAGTAAGGTAAACGAATTGTTATTCTTTAGCAGTAATTCTTTTACTAATAGTTCTTGTTCCATAGATTATAAAGTTATCGCTAATGTAAGAAAAAAAAACTTTTTTCAATTTTTTTAAATCCAAAATTTACTTCTTCTCGTAAGTGCTAGTATAACGAATTTAAAACTTATTAAAATGAAAAAATCAAAATTACTATTAGGCTTGACACTCTTTGGGATTGCAGGTCTAGTTTTAGTCGCAGCCGATCATATTGATGCGCCTGCTGTACAAGGAGGAACTTCTGATATTACAGATTTTTATTCTTTCCAAGGTGCTAATACTAATAATTTAGTATTTGTAGCCAATGTAAAAGGTTTATTGTCACCTTCGGCAACAGCTTCTACTACATTTGATGAGAATGTAATGGTTGAATTTAATATTGATAACAATGGTGATAATGTTGAAGATCTAGTTATTCAAGCCATACCACGTAATGGTAAGATGTACTTTTTCGGACCAGTAGCACCTGGTACACCTGGAACATCGAGCACTGTTAAGACGTCTGCAGCGTTAGGAAATGTTGCAATAACACAGTACGGTCAATCAGCAAATGTAGGGGGGGCATCAGGAGCAAGTTTCTTTGCAGGACCTCGAGATGATCCATTCTTTTTTGACTTTGGACAGTATTCTGAAATTATTGCTGGTAACGCTTCAGGATTTAATAATCCAGGTACCGATACTTTCGCTGGAACTAATGTAATGTCGGTTGTGGTCGAAGTTCCAAAATCGATGTTAGGAGGTTCAGGTACTTTAAACACTTGGGTAGAAACAAAAAGAAAATAAAAATTAATATTTCGAAATTATGAAAGCAATTCAATATAAAACAATATTTACTGCATTAATCGTCGCTTTAGCCTTTACAAGTTGTAGTGATGATGATAACGATTCGTCTATTATGATGAATAATGATCCTGATTTTTCAGGAACCTATGTGCAACAAGATCAAATGGGGCGCCCAGCTGTAAACACAGTATTTGTGAGTTCGGGTAGTAAAGACAATTTTAATACTACTGTACCTTCTATGATGGGTGCTACTTTTCAATCAGCATTTCAATCGCAATTAATGGCTTTGAACCCTGGTTATACTACAAATGCATTGGGCCTAGATGCAGCTACTTTTACAACTGTATTAGCAACGGATGTATTGGGTGTTTCAACAACAGGAACAACCACCTTTTTTGATGGTACCAACGTGTTAACCGGTAGAGCTTTGGCTGATGATGTTATTGACGTAGAGTTGTTGTTAATTTTTGGAGGTCCTGATGGTACTCAAAACAGTGTGTTAACATCGGATAATGTAAGTGCTAACGACAAACCCTTTTTGTCCTCTTTTCCGTATTTAGCCTCACCTTGGTAATTGAGATTAAGTTTGCTGCTTAACCATGAACATCGGGCATCTTAAACAAATGCCCTTTGTTTCCATTTTTTACAAACTAAACAAATATAAGTCATGAATACATACAAATTATATACGAGTTTAATGGTTTTGTTTTTAGCAATTGTGTTAAGTTGTAATTCCTATCAAAAGAATAAGAACAACAAGATTACACATAAAGAAGATTATGAAAACTATTTGCAGATAAATACAAACAAAGTACTTTCTAAGATTGAAGATGATATTGATTTTTGGACTAAAAAGTATAAAGATGCTCCCAATCAATTGACTTATTTAATTAAACTTTCGGGTTTGTATTCGCAACAGTTTGATATTACAGGTAATATTGATGATTTGTATACAGCAGAAAAAATGCTATTGGATTGTAATAACCGATTGAAAGGTACAAATGCAAGCATTCAACGCTCTATTGCTAAAAATTATATTTCACAACATCGATTTAAAGAGGCTCTTAAGCACTTACAACAAGCTTTTGTATTAGGAGAAAATAAAAAAGGAACCCTGAAAATGCTTTTTGATGTTCATATGGAGTTGGGAAACTATGAAAAGGCTAAGAAATTATTAACGGATATTCAAGATTTTAAAGATTTTGATTACTTAATTCGATTGGCTAAATGGAACGATCATATTGGAAATTTGGAAGACGCTATTAATGTGATGGAAAAGGCTATGGTAATGGTAGAAGAATCAAACAACAAATATTTGAAAACTTGGATATATTCAAACTTAGCTGATTTTTATGGTCATGCAGGCCGTATTAATGATTCTTACGAATATTATTTGAAGACTTTAGCGCTCGACGCTAATAATATGTATGCTTTAAAAGGCATTGCTTGGATTGCTTTTTCACACGAGCGTAATGTGGAGGAGGCACTTGAAATTCTTAGTTATATTGAACTTAAACATCCAGTTCCAGATATTTATTTGCTGAAGGCTGAAATCAATGAATATGCAGAAAATCAGCAGGCAAAACAACAAGCATTAAATTCTTATTTTAGAGAATTAGAAAAAAATAATTACGGTGAAATGTATAATAGTTATAATGCTTTGTTATTTGCTGAAACACCCGGGGATATGAGAAAAGCATTGCAAATCGCGAAGCGAGAAATAGAAAATCGCCCAACTGCTAATTCGTATGATTTACTTGCGTGGACCTATTACAATATGGGGGAATTTGAAGATGCTTATGCTATTGCTAAAAAGTATACCTTAAACAAAAGCCACGAACCTTTAATTGTTTACCACAACCAATTAATTTTAAAAGCAAACAATAAATTATCACAAGAAAACTCAAAAAAACGTGATTTGGTTGAAAGTATTTTTGAATTAGGTCCTAATTTTGAAAATCAAATAAAAAGCCTTTAGTATCAAATGAAATTTATTTATATCCTTATTGCATTCACGGCCACTATAAGTGGTTTGGGACAAACGTTAAATGGTATTGTTGTCGATAATTACGGAAATTCAATAAGTGATGTTTATGTATACAATCAAAACAATTTGTCTCATACGCACACTAATGAATTTGGAAATTTTACACTTACGAATGCTTCCGTCAACGATAGTTTAAAACTAACAAAGTTAGGTTACAAACCTATAACTTGGAAAATAAGATCTATTACAGAACCGCTGAGAATATCTCTTGAAGAGACTGTTTTTAGTTTGTCAGAAGTAGTGTTGAGTCCTAGTGTAAACATTAATTCAACCCTTACTAAAATTGATTTAACCAACAATCCTGTAAATTCGTCTCAAGAAATTTTACGAAAGGTTCCGGGATTATTTATTGGGCAACATGCTGGTGGAGGCAAGGCTGAACAGCTGTTTTTAAGAGGTTTTGATATTGATCATGGTACAGATGTAGCGATAACTGCAGATGGTATTCCAGTCAACATGCCATCACATGCGCATGGACAAGGCTATGCGGATTTACACTTTCTTATTCCAGAAACTATTGATAAGATTAATTTTGGAAAAGGACCTTATACAGCATCAAAAGGAAATTTTGCTACAGCGGCTTTTGTCGATTTTAGTACAAAAGAGCGACTTGATGATAGTTCTATAAGTTTTGAAGTTGGCCAATTTAATACTATACGAACAGTTGGATTATTTGATTTACTTGGAAATAAAACAAATTCAAACGCATACATTGCCACGGAGTATAGCATAACTGATGGTCCATTTGAATCGCCGCAAAATTTTAACCGATTCAATATACTCGGAAAATATACAACCTTACTTGATAATCAAACAAAGTTAAATTTTGTTGTTTCCCATTTTAAAAGTCGTTGGGATGCATCAGGACAAATACCGATGCGATTGGTTAACGATGGCAGTATTACAAGGTTTGGAGCTGTAGATGATACAGAAGGAGGTTTTACTTCTCGATCAAATTTTGCTGTTTCTATGGATAAAAGGATTGATGAGGATAGCTTTGTGAAAACTAGTGCTTATATTTCAAAATATGATTTTACATTGTTTTCAAATTTCACCTTTTTCTTAGAAGATCCTATTAATGGCGATCAAATTAAACAAGTTGATAATCGATTATTATATGGGTTCAATTCGGTTTATAACGCAAAACACAATTACAGCAATTTTAACGTAAACTATCAAATAGGAGGTGGGGTAAATGTAAATTCAAATAAAAACATCGAACTTTCGCACACTTTAAATCGAAATGAAGTTTTAGAATATCTACAGTTAGGCGATATTGAAGAAAGTAATTTTTCTAGTTTTGCCAATGTTGATTTTCAATTTCAAAAATTCACCATTAATCCAGGTTTACGATTAGAATACTTTAAATTCAATTATCAAGATAAATTAAATCC
Source organism: Flavobacterium chuncheonense (assembly GCF_042686145.1). NCBI lineage: Bacteria > Pseudomonadati > Bacteroidota > Flavobacteriia > Flavobacteriales > Flavobacteriaceae > Flavobacterium > Flavobacterium chuncheonense. The sequence continues at coordinate 97,827 of NZ_JBHUPC010000017.1, forward strand.
TGTTTACAAGGTTTTATCAAATGACAAGACTAAGATTTTACCAAAGTTAAACTTTAGTTATGCACATAACGAAAAAGTGGTTTACTTTTTAAAGACAGGAATTGGCTTTCATTCCAATGATTCGAGAGTGGTACTCCAACAAAACAAAGATATTTTACCAAGTGTTTACGGTGCTGATTTAGGGGTTATTTTAAAGCCTACTTCTAGATTGATTATCAATACCGCTTTTTGGGGACTTTTGTCCAATCAAGAATTTGTGTATGTTGGTGATGCTGGAATTGTGGAACCTTCTGGTAAGTCAAAACGTTTGGGATTAGATTGTAGTATTCGGTATCAGTTGAATGATTTCTTGTTTTTAGATTTTGATGGTAATTATGCTTATGCACGCAGTGTAGATGAACCGGAAGGTGATGACTTTATTCCTTTGGCTCCAAAATGGACTTCTGTTGGAGGATTGAGTTTACGCAATTATAAACGCTTTTCAGGAGCAATTCACTATCGTTATTTGGGAGATCGTCCAGCAGATGAAAGCAATACTATTATAGCACCAGGTTATTTTGTTACGGATTTGAATATCAACTATCAATTATCCAAATCGTTTGCTGTTGGATTATTTATCCAAAATTTGTTTGATACGGAATGGAATGAAACCCAGTTTTTAACGGAGTCACGTTTACAAAACGAAGCCGAACCGGTTGAAGAAATTCATTTTACTCCTGGTACACCGTTCTTTGCAAAAATAAAAGCTACATATCGTTTTTAATTCTTGGCTTGGTTTGTTAATTTTGACCCAATGAAAGATCAAGCCTTATTAGAATACTTAGAAGAATTTATTTCAGAAAACAGAAAGCAACGTTTTTTAGATGTTTTGGCTAATAGAACCAAACACTTTACTATTGCGGTAGAAGACGTTTATCAAATGCACAATACAAGTGCTGTAATGCGTAGTTGTGAAGTTTTTGGCATACAAGAACTTAATATCATCGAGCAGAAATACAGTAAAACGATTGACAAACAAATTGCTCTTGGTGCGGAAAAATGGGTGGATATTAAAGAATTTGGGAGTAATAAAGCGTGTATTGAAGATTTGCGCAGTAGAGGTTATCAAATAATTGCGACTACACCTCATGACGAATCGTGTTTTTTACATGAATTTGATATTACCAAACCAGCAGCTTTATTTTTTGGAACAGAAAAAGAAGGTTTATCAGAAGACGTTATGAATAATGCTGACGGTTATTTAAAAATTCCAATGGTGGGATTCACTGAAAGTTTAAATATTTCAGTATCGGCGGCCATTATCATTCAAGATTTAACCAATAGACTTAGAAATTCCAATCTAGATTGGAAATTAACCGAAGAAGAAATTTTAGAAAAACGTCTCGATTGGACCCGAAAAACAATTAAAGATATTGATTTTGTGGAGAGTAAGTACTACGAAAGTATTTCTAAAGAGGTTTAGTTTTTGTGTTGATAATCAGTATTTTAAGGTTTTTTTATTTGGAAGTTCTTATAGGTTTTAATAGTCTTTAGAATAAATTTTGTATTTAACAATAATTTGTTAGGCAACCTATTGATTATTTTCTAATTTTGTCCCGTATGAATAGAAAAGTAGCAAAATATTTTGTTGTCCTTTTTGTAATATTTTGGAGTTTATTTACAGTTTTTGTAAATACTTCTGCTTTATATTCACAAGGCGGGAATGTTCAAAATAACGCTATTTTAATTCCACTCAATTCCGATAGTGAGACCACTTACAAACAGGCTGTACTTGATTTTGAAAGTCAGAATGACAAAGTTGAGGTTTCTGAAACGGAAGTAGAAGAAGAAGCGCACAGTTTATCAGCGCTAAAAAAATGGAATTACTTTTCTGCTTTCTTAATTGGTGAATTTACCAATACATTTTCCGATTCATTTTACAATGGTTTAGCACCAAGTAAACATATTCATTACTTATCCTCAATAGCACCCCGCTATATCACAAATTGTGTATATAGGATTTGATTTTTTAAGTATTAAAACACCCTAATTTTAATGTTATTGGCTAATCTTATATTTTAATATTAGGCAACTACCATTTTACATTACTTAAAAAAATACAAATTTATCATACATAATATAAAAAAAATGGCGAAACGTTTTTTTACGCTAGTAAGCTTGTGTTCAATTATTATAGCACTATCTAGTTGTGAGTCAAAAAAAGAGAAAAAGGAAGAAGTAGCGAAATTTTTAGTAACGAGTCCTTTAAAGCTAGACACGTTGGTAGAACGCAAGCATGTTGCACAAATTCATGCAATTCGGCACATCGAATTACGCGCCTTAGAAAGAGGATATTTGCAAAGTATTCATGTGGATGAAGGGCAAACGGTTACAAAAGGACAGCGTATGTTTGGTATTATGCCGAACGTTTACCAATCGGATTTGCAAAGGGCACAAGCAGAAGCAGAAATTGCTAGTTTGGAATACAAAAACACTAAAACTTTAGCAGATCGTAACGTTGTATCTCAAAACGAATTAGCATTATCAAAAGCAAAATTAGCCAAAGCAAATGCTGAAGTACGATTAGCACAAACACACTTAGATTTTACAGATATCAGGGCTCCTTTCTCAGGAATTATGGACCACCTTCATGTAAGAGAAGGTAGTTTATTAGACGAAGGAGAGTTGTTAACAACATTATCAGACAATAGTAAAATGTGGGTTTATTTTAATGTTCCAGAGTCTGAATATTTGAATTACATGACGAGTAAGTCAAAAAATGAGCTATTAAAAGTGAACCTTGAAATGGCGAATGGTCAAATTTTCAATCAAGAAGGAACGGTTGAAACTATTGAAGGAGAATTCAATAATGAAACCGGAAATATTGCTTTTAGAGCAACATTCTTAAACCCAGATAAAGTATTACGTCACGGTGAAACCGGAAATATTGTGGTTAAAAATCCATATAAAGATGCTATTTTGATTCCTCAAAAAGCTACGTTTGAAATTTTAGACAAAAAATATGTATTTGTTGTAGACAAAAACAATGTTATTCGTCAACATGAAATTACAGTTGCTGAAGAAGAATTACCGTATTTATTTATTGTAACAAAGGGACTTACTGAAAACGATAAAATTCTTGTAGAAGGTTTGCGTAAGGTGAAGAACGGAGATAAAATTGAAATGAATTTTCAGTCTCCTAAACAAGTGTTCTCATCACTTCAACTTTACGCAGAATAGTAATCTATAAAAAAATAAATTATGTTTAAGAGTTTTATTAAAAGACCCGTTATGGCGATAGTGGTATCGCTTATCATTATATTCTTAGGGTTATTGTCCATCAAAACCTTACCAATTTCGCAATTTCCTGAAATTGCACCACCCAGGGTAATTGTGACTTTAGCCTATCCAGGAGCTAGTGCTGAGGTACTTGAAAAATCGTCTTTAATTCCTTTAGAAAGAGCTATTAATGGGGTGCCCGGAATGCGCTATATTGTTTCCGATGCTACGAGTGCAGGTGAGGCAACAATCCAAATTTTATTTGAATTGGGTACTGACCCGAATCAGGCGGTAGTAAATGTAAAAAACCGTGTAGATAAGGTTATAAATACTTTACCAGAGTTAGTTCAGTTAGAAGGGGTTATTGTACAAGTAGTACAGCCAAGTATGCTTATGTATGTGAATTTATACAGTAATGACAAGCATGCCGATGAGAAGTTTTTGTACAACTATGCCAATGTAAATATTATTCCTGAAATTCAACGTATTAACGGTATTTCTACTGCGCAAATTTTAGGTAACCGTAACTATGCAATGCGTGTTTGGTTGAACCCAGACCGTATGAGAGCTTATAAGGTTTCTACCGATGAGGTTATGGAGGCTATGGCCGAACAAAGTATTATTGGTCGTCCCGGTCGTTTAGGACAAGCTACAGGTATCAAAGCACAATCATTGGAATATGTTTTGGTTTACCAAGGAAGGTATAATACACCAGAGCAATATGAAAATATTATCATTCGCGCGAATTCGGAAGGGGAAATTATCAAATTAAAAGATATTGGTACTGTTCAATTTGGGAGTGAGTTTTTTGATATTTATTCCAATAAAGACGGTCACCCTTCAGCAGCTATTCAGTTGAAACAGGTATATGGTAGTAATGCAACAGAAGTAATTGAGCAAGTAAAGCAAAAATTAGAAGAGCTTAAAGTCAATTTTCCTCCAGGTATGGAATATGAAGTAAGCTACGATGTTTCGAGTTTCCTAGATGCTTCTATTGAAAAAGTAGTACATACATTAGGAGAAGCTTTTGTTTTGGTAGCCATTGTAGTGTTTATATTCTTAGGAGATTGGCGTTCAACTTTAATCCCAATTATTGCAGTTCCTATTTCCTTGATTGGAGCTTTTATCTTTATGAGTATGTTTGGGTTGACCATTAACCTGATTACGCTTTTTGCACTCGTTCTGGCCATCGGGGTCGTTGTCGACGATGCCATTGTCGTCGTCGAGGCAGTTCACCTCAAAATGGAGGAGGATCATATTGGACCTTATAAAGCAGTGCAACGTGTGTTAGGAGAAATTGGTGGTGCCGTAGTTGCAATTACATTGTTGATGACATCGGTATTTGTTCCAGTAGCCTTCATGTCGGGACCTGTTGGGGTATTTTACCGTCAGTTTGCTATTACAATGGCTTCGTCTATTGTTCTTTCGGGTGTAGTAGCCCTTACATTGACTCCTGTATTGTGTGCTATGATTTTGAAAAACAATCATAGAGCACCAAGAAAGAAAACACCAATTACAATTTTCATTGATGCTTTTAACCGATTGTTTGAAAAGTTAACAGGACGTTACACAGATATTTTACATAAAATTGTAAACAGAAGGTTGGTTACTTTCATCGCTTTAGGTGCTTTCTCTTTCGGGATTTTTACAATTAATGAAACGTTGCCATCTGGATTTATTCCAGGAGAAGATCAAGGAATGATTTATGCAATTATCCAAACACCTCCGGGTTCAACGTTGGAAACAACCAATGCCGTAGCAAGAAAATTACAGGCTCTTGTGGAGCATGTAGAAGGGGTTCAATCGGTTTCTTCATTGGCAGGTTATGAAATTCTAACAGAAGGTAGGGGATCCAATGCAGGAACGTGTATTATTAACTTGAAACCATGGTCAGATCGTAAACATTCCGTTCATGAAATTATTGAAGAGTTAGAAGAAGAAACAAAAGATTTTGGTGCCGTAATTGAATATTTTGAGCCACCAGCAGTACCGGGTTATGGTGCAGCAGGAGGTTTGTCATTCCGTCTTTTGGATAAAACAAATAGTGGTGATTATTATACTTTTGATAAAATCAACAAACAGTTTATGGAAGACCTTTCTAAAAGAGAGGAATTAACTGGATTGTTTACTTTTTATGCGGCAAATTATCCACAATACGAAATTGAAATTGACAATCAAGCTGCGATGCAGAAAGGGGTTTCAATTGGTAAAGCTATGGAGAATTTGAACATTTTAATTGGTAGTACATTCGAGCAAGGGTTTATTCGTTTTAATAACTTCTTCAGAGTGTATACACAAGCCGATCCAAGTTTCAGACGTTATCCAAGTGATTTATTAAATTACTATGTTAAAAATGACAAAGGGGAAATGGTTCCGTATTCGGCATTTATGAAATTGAAAAAACGTCAAGGACCAAACGAAATTACCCGTTACAATTTGTACAATTCTGCGACCATTCGCGCAGTGCCTTCAAAAGGGTTCACGTCAGGTGAAGCAATTAAAGTAATTAATGAAGTCGCTAAAAAGACATTGCCAAGCGGTTATGATGTGGCATGGGAAGGGTTAACTTTTGATGAGGCTAAGAGAGGTAATGAAGCAATAGTTATTTTCTCTATTGTATTGATTTTCGTTTACTTCGTATTAGCAGCACAATATGAAAGTTTCATCTTGCCATTAGCGGTTGTATTATCGTTACCTGCTGGTATTTTCGGTTCGTTCTTCATGTTGAAAGCGTTTGGTTTGGCAAACGATATTTATGCGCAGGTTGGACTCGTAATGCTCGTTGGATTACTCGGTAAAAATGCCGTGTTAATTGTAGAGTATGCTGTCCAGAAGAACCAGCAGGGAATGTCCATTTTTGATGCTGCTATTGAAGGAGCAAAAGTGCGTTTCCGTCCAATCTTGATGACTTCTTTTGCATTTATTGCAGGATTAATTCCTTTGGTACGTGCAACTGGTGCTGGAGCTATTGGTAACAGGACTATTGGTACTTCTGCATTGGGAGGTATGTTGTTCGGTACTATTTTCGGAGTATTGTTGATTCCTGGATTGTATTACATCTTTGGAAAATTAGCAGAAGGAAGAAAATTGATTAAAAACGAGGACTTCAAACCATTAACGGAAGATTATAAATATACTACTGACGATGATAAAAAGAAAAATGATAAAAAGTAATAAATTAACAACCGTAGCTTTTTTAGGAGTTTTCGCGCTATTGTTACATTCTTGTGCGATACCAAAGATTACTTCTAAAGAAGCAGAAGTTGGTTTGCCAACAGCTTATTCAAATACTGCTGGCGATAGAACAAATACTGCTAAAGTAAGTTGGAAAACTTTTTTTAAAGATCCATATTTACAGCAATTGATCGATTCTACTTTGGTAAACAACAAAGAGATGAACATTGTTTTGCAAAAAGTAAATAGAGCCAATAATGAAATTCAGGCGCGTAAAGGAGAGTATTTGCCAAACCTAAATTTTGGTGCTGGTGCCGATTTGGAGAAAGTTGGAAAATTTACACGCAACGGTGCTGTTGAAGAAAACTTGAACATAAGAGAGGACGAGCGTTTTCCAGAGCCATTAGCCAATTATCAGTTGGGACTTTACAGTTCATGGGAATTGGACGTTTGGAAAAAATTACGCAACGCTAAAAAAGTTGCCGTAATGGAATATATGGCTTCTGTTGAGGGTAAGAATTTCTTAATGACCAACCTTGTTGCAGAAGTTGCTAATTCTTATTATGAATTAATTGCTTTGGATAACCAATTGAGCAATTTAGAAGCAAATATTGAAATTCAGAAAAATGCTTTGGAAATTGTAAAATTACTGAAGGAATCGGCGAGAACTACTTCATTGGCGGTAAAACGTTTTGAGGCTGAAGCACAAAAGAATGAGAGTGAGATTTATAAGTTAAAACAAGAAATTGTTGAAACAGAGAATAGAATCAATTTTTTAGTAGGTAGAACACCACAGCCTGTGTTGCGTAATTCAAATGATTTTATGCAGAGTGAACCTTATTTGTTAAATGCAGGTTTACCATCGCAATTGCTTGAAAATCGTCCAGATATTAGAAAAGCAGAATTGGAATTGTCTGCGGCTAAATTGGATATTAAAGTGGCAAAAGCTAATTTTTACCCATCATTTGGTATAAAAGCAGGAGTTGGTTTTGAGGCTTTTAATCCTAAATTTTTATTGAACTCACCAGAATCGTTGTTGTATTCAATTGCAGGTGAAGCTTTAATGCCATTGGTTAACCGTAATGCAATTAAAGCAACTTATAAAAATGCTAGTGCAAAACAAATTGAAGCGGCATTTGAATACGAGCAAACAATTTTGAAAGCTTATACAGAAGTTGTCAATCAAATGGCTAAAATTGACAATTTAGAAAAGACCTATCAGTTTAAAAATAGTCAAGTGGAAGCTTTACAAGAATCGATTTCTATTGCGAACCAATTATTCCAATCGGCACGTGCGGATTATATGGAAGTGTTGTTAACGCAAAGAGATGCCTTGGAGGCGAAAGCCGAGTTGATTGCAACTCGCAAAGATCAGATGGTAGCTAGTGTAAGCTTATACCGCGCTTTAGGTGGCGGATGGAATTAAAATTTATAGTTGGTTTGATAAATAGATTTGTTTTTTGATTGAAAAGCCATTCTACGAGGGTAGAATGGCTTTTTTTATTTGATACGATATATTGGATATTGTAAATGTGCTTTTTCGTAATAAGGAGAATGTTTATAAATCCAATCCAATTGCGAATATCCGTTTTCTGAGAATTTAGCATCGGTTTGTTTTTTAGCTTCAAACTCCGCTTTTAATTGCGGATTTTTATCCAGTATTTCTTTAGCTAAATCTTCAAATACATACGCCGAAAAGTATTCTTTTTGTTGTAAAATGGGGTCGAAAAAGTTCCAATTGAAAAAGCTATCAACGGCCTCTGGCTCCAAGGTTTCCAATATGTATTTAACGCCTTTTTGATTGGTTGAAATCATATAATCACCTTTTCTAAAGGTTATCTTTTCTACCGATTTTGAAACCGTAGTATTGAAATGACCATAATGTCCTTCATACGGAATTCTTGCCGTTTCATAATTGGTAATTTTATATGCTTCAACTTCTATCTCTGTATTTTTACTCAAAGGTTGCATTTCAATGTTATTCAATTGAAGCAATTCAATAATAGTCCACTGCGATTTTGGTACGATGTAAAATTCTGGGATTTTTACCTCCTTTGTAGCTTTATAATCGGCATAAAAAGGAATCTGTTTAGTAAACGGTTGTTTTCTGTCGTAGTATAATCGGTTTTTGCCTGAAACAGCACTTGGTTTGTAATGCGCTTCATATCCTTTAAAATCCATATAGGAAATTTTAGAGGAATCAATTTCCCATTGTAGCGGATACGTTTTTCCGGCTTTATAATTTTCCAGATTATCTTCGCGTAAGCTTTTGATTTTCGTATGGTTTTGGTCTACATAATTAATAGCACTGACCATATATTCATACGTTACACGAACCCTATCGCGATACGGTTTCAGCATATGAGTTTCGGGAACTGCCCCCAATGTATTAAACAGCGTAGTGTAACCTGTAGCATAACGTGGAGAATCCATAAATTGCGAAAAACCATTGTCGGGTATATCACCATGGATGTTCACATAAGGAGAGCTCTCAATTTTTTTTGTTTTCAAATTTTGCATCAAACCGGGATGCATTTCCTTTTTGTAGAATTCACCTAATTTTCCTCCTAAACGTTGATGATGTGTAGCAATACAGGTGAAAGTATATTGGTAATCAGCTCCATTGGAAACGTGATTGTCGATAAACATATCTGGATTGACCAAATGGAAAATTTCTTGAAAGCTTCTCGAGTTTCTTGAATCCGATTTAATGAAATCACGGTTTAAGTCGTAATTGCGAGCATTTCCTCTAAAACCATAGGCTTCAGGTCCGTTTTGATTGGCTCTTGAATACGAATTACGGTTTAACATCCCACCAATATTATAAACAGGAATTACCACAACCAAAGTGTTTTGAGGAACTTGTAGTTTATGTGTAGCCAAATCACGTAGTAGCATCATACTAGCATCAATTCCGTCAGGTTCTCCAGGATGAATGCCATTATTAATCAAAATAGTTGCTTTGGCTTTATTGAAATCAAAATTCTTATTTTCTGAAAAGGTAACTATGTGCAAAGGTTCTCCGCTATCGGTTACCCCCATTTCCTGCATTTTGATGCTTTCAAATTGAGAATCCAAGTTTTTGTAAAAGGCAATGCATTCCGTGTAGGTTGTAGATTGATTACCGTTTCCTTTTTCATAAGGTGTTTTCAAGTTTTGTGAAAAGCTTATGATGGATATCAGAAATAGTGGAATAAATGATAATTTCATTTGAAAAGGAGTTTGATTCAACCAAAAATACTAATTATTCCTGTAAGTTAAATTTTGATTCCGTGCATTAATAGTATCTTTGCCTCATGAGTAAAAATCCTTTTTCCAACAATGTACTTTTGAATCTGGGGATTCAAAGTTTAAATGAAATGCAAGAAGTAGCCCAAGATGCTATTTTGAATGATGCTAATGTGTTATTATTGTCTCCAACAGGTTCGGGTAAAACACTAGCGTTTTTATTACCGATTTTTCAAATGCTTGAAGAAGATGTAAAAGGAGTGCAATGTTTGATTTTGGTTCCTTCTCGTGAGTTGGGTTTACAAATTGAGCAGGTTTGGAAGAAAATGGCAACCCATTATAAAGTTAATATTTGTTATGGAGGGCATTCTATTGACACTGAGTTGAAAAATTTGAGTAATCCTCCAGCACTTTTAATAGGTACACCAGGGCGAATTGCGGATCATTTGGAACGTCATAGTTTTGATACCCAAAATGTAAAAACCTTAGTTCTTGATGAATTCGATAAGTCATTACAGTTGGGATTTCATGAAGAAATGAAATACATTATTGGAAAGGTGAACAAAGTGAATAAACGCATTTTGGTTTCTGCAACTTCAGGTGTTGAAATTCCACGTTATACACAGGTAAATGACCCTACTGTTTTAGATTTTATTCAAGAAGAAAAACACAATGAAAATTTAGATATTCGGATTGTTTTTTCGAAATCGAAAGATAAAATTGAATCACTTTTTCAACTGATTTGTTCTTTAAATTCAGAATCAGCGATTGTGTTTTGCAATCATAGAGAAGCGGTTGAACGTATTCATGATATGTTGACGGCAAAAGGAATTATTGCTACTTTTTACCACGGTGGATTGGATCAAGACGAACGCGAACGTGCCTTAATTCAGTTCAGAAATGGCAGTGTTTCGTATTTAATTACCACCGATTTGGGAGCTCGTGGTTTGGATATACCAGAGATGAAACATGTTATTCATTATCATTTGCCTTCAAAAGAAGATGAGTTTATTCACCGTAACGGACGTACCGCTCGTATGCTAGCAACCGGAACAGCTTATGTCATTGTTAATGAGACAGAAAAAAAAGCAGATTATTTTGATTATGGTAAACGCCGATTGGATGTTTCTAATGCCAAGTCACTACCCAAAGCGCCACTTTTTCAAACACTTTACATAAGTGGTGGAAAGAAAAACAAACTGAACAAATTTGATATAGTAGGTTTCCTTTCTCAAAAAGGAGAATTGGGAAGAGATGATATAGGTTTGATTGAAGTGAAAGATTTTATTTCTTTTGTTGCCGTAAAGTATCCTAAAGTGAAAGATTTACTTGCAAAAGTAAAAGATGAAAAAATGAAAGGGAAAAAGTATAAAATTGAAGTAGCTCGTAAAGTAATAAAAAAAGTAGAGGAGTAGTAAATGGAAGTGTGTCCTTTATGTTCAGGTGCAGCAACATTATATTGCGATAAACCCAAGCACATTTTTTATTTATGTGGAACATGTAATGGGATTTTTCGTCCAGCAGTAACATTTATAAAAAGTGATGCCGAAAAAGCACATTATGAATTACACAATAATGATGTGAATGATATCCGTTATCAGCAGTTTGTTTCGCCTATCGTAAATGCTATTTTAGCTGATTTTACTCCTGATGATAAGGGCTTAGACTTTGGTTCAGGAACGGGGCCAGTTGTAGCTAAAATGCTTTTGGATAAAGGTTTTCAAATTGAAAATTACGATTTGTATTTTGAAAATGTACCGGAGCGATTGAAGAATCAGTACCATTACATTTCGTGTTGTGAGGTAATGGAGCATTTTCACGAACCTTTAAAGGAATTCAAAATGTTGCAAAAAATGCTACTGCCAAATGGTAAATTATATTGTAAAACAGCTGTTTTTAATAATCAAAAACCATTTGAGGATTGGTATTATAAAGATGACCCAACCCATGTTTTTATTTACCAAGAAGCTACTTTGCATTGGATACAAAAAAACCTCCGATTTTCGGAGGTTTCTATATTGGATAAGTTGATAGTTTTTAGTCTATAAACCTTTTATTTTCCTGGCATAACATTATAAGTAGGATCTTCCATAATGTTAACATCAATAATCGCTTCAGCATTCTTTAAAAGTTCAACACAGTCGTTACTCAAGTGTTTTAAATGAACTTTCTTGCCAACTGCAGCATAGCGCTCTGTGATTTTATTTACTGCATCAATGGCGCTCATATCGGTGATTCTACTTTCAGCAAAATCGATAATGATTTCATTTGGGTCGTTTTGTACATCGAATTTCTCAGCAAATGCTGTTGTAGAACCAAAGAATAGTGGTCCGTATAATTCATAATGTTTTACACCCTTTTCATCAATATGCTTGCGAGCGCGAATACGTTTTGCACTTTCCCAAGCAAATACTAGAGCGGATATAATTACTCCAATTAAAACGGCTAGTGCTAGATTGTGTAAGAAAATGGTAATCAGTGTTACCACAAGCATTACAAAAATATCAGATTTTGGCATTTTAGTAAACGCTTTAAAACTAGCCCATTCAAATGTACCAATAGCTACCATAATCATAACCCCTGTTAATGCAGCCATAGGTAATAATTCAATAACTGGTGCTCCAACTAAAATAATTGTTAATATGGTTAAAGCGGCAATGATACCTGATAAGCGTGCTCTCGAACCTGATGATAGATTAACCAAAGTTTGCGCAATCATTGGACAGCCGCCCATTCCGAAAAAGAAACCATTTGCAATGTTAGCCGTACCTTGTGCCAAGCATTCACGGTTACTGTTTCCTTTTGTTCCGGTAATTTCGTCAACTAAATTTAGTGTTAGTAAACCTTCCGTTAAACCTACAGCGGCCATGATCAATCCATAAGGAAGTATAATTTGTAAGGTTTCCAAAGTAAAGGGAATATTTGGGAGGTGAAAAGGAGGTAAGCTTCCACTTACAGAGGCAATATCTACTACTTGTTTGGTATCAATGTTAAAAAGGTACACTACAGCAAATACAACTATTATGGCAACCAAAGAAGCAGGAACAGCTTTGGTAATTTTTGGAAAAACTAAAATGATTGCTATTGTAAGTGCTACTAGTGCTCCCATAACTAGTAATGGTGAGCCTGAAAGCCATTCTGTTTGTCCGTTTACAATTGATTTAAATTGTTCCAATTGCGACATGAAAATGATAACCGCTAATCCGTTGACAAATCCGAACATTACTGGTTGTGGTACCAATCGTATGAATTTACCCAGTTTTAATAATCCAACTATAATCTGAATTACCCCCGCCATGGCAACAGCTGCAAAAACGTAGTCCAAACCATGTGACTTCATCAAAGCGATAAGTACAATTACGGTTGCACCAGCACCACCCGAAATCAAACCAGGACGCCCTCCCAAAATAGCAGTAATAATCCCCATGATAAATGCACCATACAACCCAACAAGAGGAGGGAAGCCAGCTAAAATAGCAAAGGACAATGATTCTGGAATCATAGTCATAGCAACGGTTAATCCTGCTAAAATTTCGGTTTTATAATCTACTTTTTGTTTGAAATCGAAAAGGTTGAGTACTTTTTGCATGAAAATTTTGGCTTAAAAAAAATTAAGTTGCAAAAGTAACCAATTCTGTAAGTAATCGAAATTTATTAAATGACTAATTGAATTTTAGCTTTCTTTCTCTTGCGATATAATGTTATTAATTCTTGGTTGTAAAATCCAAATCCCTATAAAATTAAACCACATCAAAAAGAATTCACCAATATAATCATTAAAAGATACCTCTCTTTTTAATTCAATGGTTTTGATAGTTTTAGCACAAAAATATAGATTGTGAAAAAGACAAAACATGGAAAGTAAATGTAAAGGAATAATGAACAACATTATGAATGGAGAAAATGGAGGAATGTTATTTTCGAAATCGGTAAAGGTTAAAAACAAAAAGGTATTAATCAGGAGTAGATAAATTACAGGGATGAAAAAAAGAATTTTAAATCGTTTTATTTTTAATGTAATATTTTGAGGGACGTATTTTTGTAAACCATATTCAATTGACCAAATCCATCCTAAATGAAAAAATAGAATAAATAACATTATAAGAGGAAACCATTTAAAAAAATTAAATATTTCAAACGGATTTGCTGTATCTGGATTTTCACTGATTTGACTAAAAATAGTAACCATAAATCCTATGTACAAAATGATGGGAATACCTGTTGTTAAAGTAAATAATTGCCAATGTTTGGCTTTTAAAAAAGAAGTGATCATACTTAGTTTATTTAATAATAACAGAATCGGGAACTAAACGTGTAATATCACCGCCATTTCGCAATACATCACGAACAATACTTGAAGAAATAAATGACGTACGCGCAGCAGTTAACAAGAATACCGTTTCAATATGCGATAAAACACGATTGGTATGCGCGATGGCTTTTTCAAATTCAAAGTCGGCAGGGTTACGTAACCCACGAAGAATGAAATCCGCTTTTTCTTTTTTACACAAATCAATAGTTAAACCAGTGTAGGTGATTACTTTTACTTTAGGCTCATCTTTAAATGCATCTTCAATAAATTTTTTGCGTTCTTCCAGTGAAAACATGTATTTTTTTTCTGCATTTACACCAATGGCAACAATAACTTCATCAAATAAAGAAACCCCTCTTTTAATGATATCATAATGACCATTAGTAATAGGATCAAACGATCCAGGAAATATTGCTCTTCTCATTTTTATAAACTTAATTGATCAATCATGGACGCTATATTTTTATGATTGTATTCGCCCATTTCTTTTAAATAGGTTCCGTTTTTAGAAATTACAAGTAATCCGTAACAGAATCCTTTTTGGTTAAAAAACTTTTGTAGAAAATAATGTCCTACATCATCGTAATGCGTTGTAAAGTCTAAAAAGTTACCAGCATTAATTTTATCATCATAGATAAAAATAGTACGGCATCCGGATAAATCCAATTTGTTGAAAACATTGTTTTTAAACCAATTTTCGCTTTCAGCTAGATTTTCATAATTGTTATACGAACAAAAGTTTTTAGGTTGTCGGTAATTGATTATCAAAAATTGTTCTTCACCCCAATTATATGTTTCCTGAATTGCTTTTAGTTGGTCTTTTGGAATAGTGTTTTCTTGTCCAATTGCAATTTGGATACATAGTAAAAAGGTAAAGAATATCAATTTTTTCATAATAGTTATTTTAGGGCTAATGTGATTGCATTTTCAAATAATTCAGGTAATGCGATACCTGCTTCGCGTGCTTGTTGCGGTAAAATACTTTCAGTAGTTAAGCCAGGTACAGTATTCATTTCGAGCATGTGCGGTTCTCCGTTTACGATAATAAATTCGCTACGAGAAAAACCTTTCATCTTTAAAACTTCGTATGCTTTTTTTGCAAAGGTTTCCACTTTTACTTTTAATTCTTCCGAGATACGTGCTGGAGTAATTTCCTGAGATTTACCAAGGTATTTTGCTTCGTAATCGAAGAAATCATTTTCGGAAACAATTTCTGTAATGGGTAAAACTTTAGTTTCGCCTTTAAAGTTGATTACACCCACGGAAACTTCAGTCCCATCTAGAAAACTTTCAATTATGATTTCATTATCTTCTTTATAAGCATTTTCGATTGCAGGTAAGAATTCCTCAGCCGATTTTACTTTGGAAATTCCAAAACTTGATCCTGATTTATTTGGTTTTACAAAACAAGGTAAACCAACAATTTTTAAAATTTCGGTTTCATTTATTGGGTCTCCCAAATTCAAATAGTACGAAGTTGCTGTTTTAATACCATATGGTTTTAAAACAGAAAGTAAATCACGCTTGTTAAACGTTAATGCTGCTTGGTAATAATCGCAAGAAGTTTGAGGAATATTCAACAATTCAAAATATGCTTGTAATAAACCATCTTCGCCTGGGGTTCCATGGATGGCATTGAAAACTACGTCAAAGGTGATTTTTGATCCGTTTACAGTGGTTGAAAAGTCGTTTTTATCGATAGGAAATTCAGCATCATTGTCATCTACATAAACCCATTTGTCTTTTAAAATGTGAATACGGTATAAATTAAATTTTGAAGTATCTAGGTTTTGATACACTACATTTCCGCTAGTCAAGGAAATTTTATATTCGCTAGAATAGCCGCCCATAATTATGGCAACATTTTTCATATATTTTCGTTAAGAATATTCATAACAAAATTACATTATTTATTCATAACTTGAAATCTTTTCGATTTCATATCTTTGCTAAAATTATTATTTATGAGCTTACCCAAATTCTTAACAAGTAAAACTTTCGTTATCCAATTGGCAATTGCTTTTGGTATCATAATCGTTATGGTTTTTGCCTTAATGAAATTTTTGAGCGTTAAAACGCATCATGGTGAAGAAATTAAAGTTCCTGATTTATCAAAGATGCAAATTAAAATTGCAGATGAGAGAATTAAAGAATTGGGATTGGAGTTAATTCTTTTGGATACAGTAGATTTTAAAAAGGATTTGCCGCCTTTTTCGGTTGTAGAACAAGATCCAAAAGCTGGAAACACCGTTAAAAGTGGCCGTAAGATATATGTAAAAGTAAATGCAGGTGAGTTCATGGACGTAACGTTACCGGTTATGAAAAACAAAACGTACCGTCAAATTTCGGCTAACATAAAATCTTTAGGATTGGTTGAAGGAACTATTACATATAAGCCTCATATTGCTAAAGACATCGTAATTCAAGTTTTGCAAAATGGAAAGAAACTAGATGCGGGAGATAAAGTGAAAAAGAACTCAAAACTTGATTTTATACTAGGCGATGGTAAAGAAATGTTTAGTGAATCTAGTTTTGATGAAGAACAGAATACAAATGAAGTAAACGAAAACAATGATTAATAACCCAGAAGAAGGATTAGAAGATGATTTATTTGAACATCATCGATTTGAAGTAGCTAAAGGACAGCAATCGTTACGTATTGATAAATTTTTGATGAATCTGATTGAAGGTTCTACACGAAGTAAGATTCAAAAAGCAGCCGATTCCGGTAATGTTTTTGTAAATGAAGAACCGGTAAAGTCAAATTATAAGGTTAAACCATTCGATGTGGTTACAGTGCGATTGGAATATCCACCATATGAACATTTGTTGGTAGGTGAAAATATTCCTTTGGACATTGTTTATGAAGACGATCAATTGATTGTAATCAATAAACCAGCAGGAATGGTGGTACATCCAGGACACGGTAATTATTCTGGGACTTTAGTTAATGCATTGGCCTATCATTTTGATAATTTGCCAATGAACAGTTCGGAGCGTCCCGGGTTGGTTCACAGAATTGATAAAGATACTTCAGGACTTTTGGTAGTAGCCAAAACAGAATTGGCAATGGATTATTTATCCAAGCAATTTGCAGCTAAAACTTCTGAAAGAGAATATATCGCAATTGTATGGGGCGATATTAAGGAAGATGAAGGGACTATTGAAGGCAATATAGACCGTCATCCAACTAATAGAATGCAAATGGCCGTTTATCCAGATGGCGAACAAGGAAAACCTGCAGTAACGCATTATAAAGTTTTAGAACGTTTGGGTTATGTAACAGTGGTTTCTTGCCGTTTGGAAACAGGACGTACACATCAAATACGGGTACACATGAAATACATTGGCCACACTTTGTTTAACGACGAGCGATATGGTGGTAATGTAATTTTGAAAGGAACTACTTTTACCAAATACAAGCAGTTTGTTGACAATTGTTTTAAAGTATTACCACGTCAGGCACTGCATGCGAAAACATTAGGGTTTGAACATCCAATTACAAAGGAATTTTTACGATTTGATTCGCCTATTCCTGAAGATATTGAAACGTGTATCGAAAAATGGCGTGTGTATTCCAAAGCACAGAGTTATGAAAGTTTAGAAGAATAAAAAAGCCCGAGCAAGCTCGGGTTTTTTTGTTTTAATCAAGATCTTCTAAATTTAAAGCTTTTCGAAGTACCATTTCGAATGATTTATCACTAGGGAAAGGCATTCTAGCATTGTAAATGTTGCCATCTGGATCTATAAGTACAAAGCGTGGAATACTGTTAATGTTGTAATCTTTAGAAAAATTTTCCATATCGGTTGCCCATAAATGGGTGATACTTTTCGATTTATTTTTTGCTTCTAAAAACCAATCGGCTTTGTTTCTATCGGTACTAATACCTAGGAAAGCGATATTTTCTTTTTTATACTTAATCGCCATTTTTTCATAATAAGGAGATTGAAATTTACAAGGTCCGCACCATGTTGCCCAAATATCTACGACAACAAATTTGCCTTTGTAATCAGAAAGCAATACTTTTTTACCATCGATAGATTCGGTTTGAATTTCTCGTGCAAGATTACCTTTTCCTAAACGTTCAAAGGTTTTAAATTGTTCAATTAAATTGGCATGTAAACGATTGTCTTTAATATATGATGCATAATTATTCACCAATTGATTGCGTTCTAAGCTACTTGAAGCTTCTTCTAAATTATCGTTTAAATTGTAATAAAGTAATCTGTTTTTAAAATTACTCTTTTTTAAGCGGATAATATTTTCTATTTCTTTTGTTTTGCTATCAATATCGCGTTTATCATTTTTACAGATTTCATACTTTAAGTAATTCAGATATTCAGCATTGCTAATCAAACTTTCTTCTTGAAGTGATATTTTCGCTTTAATTTTTTTAATATCCGCTGTTAATTCTGTTTTTTCATTTGGATATAAAGCTTTTCTTTTATCTAAAAATTGGTTCACAAAATTTAGGTATTTGATGCAAATTAATTTCTTTTCACGGTTAATAAAATCAGCTTTTGGAATATAGTTGTCACGTGTTTTAAAAAAGTCAGCTTCATTATATTTTTCTTCCCATTCATCGTAAACGTCTTCAAAAAATAGTTCAGGTTTATCAATGAAAGTGTTTTGTTGTAATTGGTAGCCTACCATACTCCAATTTGAAAGCGGATTGGTTGCATATTGGTTTTCCGCCAAACGTGTTCCAGTATAAGTGGTTTTAAGATTGTTATTATACACTTTAATTGTACAATAAACACTATCGTTGTTGGATAATAATAGGTCTACTGGGATGGATTTGTCGACTACAATTTTATAATTATCCAAAGGTAATGGTTTATCAATTGTAACATGGAAACGATTGTTGACAATTGGAAAAGTTACTATCGTATCATTTATCATTGGATGAATTAAATAGGCGATTTTGAAAGTATTTTTACTCTCTATTTCTCCTGCAATAACTGTTTTTTTGAGAGGTTGGTATTGATTTGATTGAAGCGTAAAAGCAGCAATGAAAAAGAAGATTAACAACGTTAAAATACTTAAAGCAATTCGCTTTTTTGTTTTGAAAAAGGCATTTATTAGTCCTTTATTTTTATACCAAACAAAGCCAATGGTTAAGGTTAATATGGTAAGGATAAGACTTATTGTTTCCGTAAATAAAAACCAATTTCCAATTTCGCTTCCTTCTTTATAAGTGCCTACACGATTAATGATATCAATTGGATGCCAATCGGGAGTTAAATTAAATGCACTAAGAATCGAATTTGTAACGAGTAAAAAGAAACCAATAAGTAAAGACCAAGTAAAATTTGAAAGTAAAACGGATAAAAAATACTGGAATGCCGTAAGAAATGTACTGGCTATAAAAATTCTGGTAAATAGGTTTAATAAGTTTTGAATTTCAATAGATGTATTGGCGACTTCCGGAAGTTCAATAAAAAATGTTTGAATAAAAGCTAAAATTAAACCTGATAGGAATAATGATGCTATTGCAATTAAATTAGCTGTTAATAATACAATAAACTTTGAAAAGTAAATGGATAATTTTTGTAAAGGTTGGGTTTCCATCAATTGCCAACCTCCATTTTTATGATCCAATTGCGCTATTTTACTAGCATGTATGATAATGATTAAGGGAAATAAAAACGACGCAAACGGAACTATGGTTTCATATATAATATTAGTGTAGTGATTATATGGTAAAGGATTGTTTTTTTCTTTGACAAAGAAACTACCTATGAAAAATAAAATAGGTCCTAATGCCCCAATGATTAGAGAAACAGTATAGATACCAGTTCCTTTTTTCTTTAAATGTTCTCCTTTAAGTCCAATTTTTAAATTTGAGATATAATTTTTCATTTTAGTTTTCAGTTAAATTCATAAACCATTCTTCAAGGCCTTCAATAATTTTTAATTCATAAACAGAAGCACCATCTTGAATTATTTGTCTCGTAAATTCTGGGACTTCAGAAACATTGTTTAGGTTTAAAGTAATTTTCTGTGAATCTTCTTGTTTAACGTTATCATACTTGTTTGTAAACTTTTCAACCCATGTTGAAGCATCATCAAGAGTAACTTGTATTTTGCATTTGTTGAATTTCTTGGAAAGCATTTCCATAGTACCTTCATATTTTAAAATGCCTTTTGAAATGATACCCACGTGAGTACACATTTTTTCAATTTCACCCAAAAGGTGACTTGAAACAAATATAGTAACGCCTTTCTCCTTATTTAGCTTAACGAGTAGTTTACGTATCTCAACAATACCATTTGGATCCAAACCGTTTACCGGTTCGTCCAAAAACAATAATTCGGGATCACTAAGGAGTGCCATAGCAATAGCCAAACGTTGTTTCATCCCCAAAGAGTATTGCTTCACTTTATTTTTTTTGGCATGTGTAAGATCCACTAGTTCTAAAACCTCTTCAATTTTAGAAAGCTCAATGTTTCGTAAAGTAGCAATGTATTTTAAGTTGTCATATCCCGTTAAATGTAAATATAAAGCAGGGCTTTCCACTAATGCGCCTATTTTTTCAAAGGCATATGGTAGTTGCTCTTGTATGGGCTTTCCAAATAAAGAAATGGCATTGTCATCATCTGGTATGATACCGGTTAACAATCGCATTGTGGTAGATTTCCCTGCTCCATTTGGACCTAAAAAGCCGTAAATACTTCCCTTAGGTACATTGATAGACATGTTATTGAGAACCGTCTTGTTTTTTGAATACTTAAATTTTAAGTTTTCAGTTTGAATAAGATATTCCATGTTTTGATAAAAAAACGCTAAAATTCACTGAATTTTAGCGTAAATATTTGATTATTAATTTTTTATTTTGATTCATCGGTTGGAGGAACTTCATTACTTTCTGGAGTAGTAATAACTTCTTCAGCAGGATTTTCGCCTTTTAAGTATGATGGTAAATTAAGACCAGCCATATTGAATAAATCGTTTAACGGAGGAACAGTTTTCATCATGCCCGAAACAAAATTTGCTGTTGAAGTATTTCCATCCGAGTTATTTCCACCATCCCAAACAGTAATTTTATCAATTTTGATATTTTTAACCGCTTCAACTTGGGTTTTAACCAACTCAGGTAATTTTTCTATTAATAATAATTGGAAAGCTTTTGTTGGGTCTCCACCAGCAGCATTAACGACCTCACGATATCCTTCTGCTTGCTTGGTTAAGATTTCATATAAACCTTTTGCTTCTGCTTCCATTTTTGCATAAATAGCATCGGCTTCTCCTTTTGCTTGAACTCTTATTCTTTCCGCTTCAGCTTGGGCATCAATTACAGCTTTTTGTTTAGCTATTTCAGCTGGAATTACAATATTAGCATTTTGTGTAGATCGTTCTCTTTCAGCACGGGCTGTTTCGGCTTTTTGTTCTGCTTGATAAGCTTCTTCTAAAGCTTTTGCTTGTTGAACCTTTTCAGAAGCTAATGCAATACGCAAGGCTTCTGCTTCTTTTTCACGACGAGCTGCTTCAGATTGCGCAATTGCAATTTTAGCTTCATTTTCCCCTTTGATAGCTATCGCATTGGCTTCAGATGTTTTAACACGAGTATCTCTTTGTGCTTCTGCTTTTCCAATGCTTTCGTCTTTAAATGCTTCAGCTATACTTACTTCTTTGTCTTTATTAGTGATAGCAATTTTTACATCACGATCTCTATGAGTTTCTGCAATCTGAACGTCTTTTTCACGATCTGCCATTGCTTTACCTGTTTCTCCAATCTTTTCTTGTTCAGCAACTGAAATTTTAGCTTCGTTTATTGCTTTTGCAGCAGCTTCTTTACCTAATGCTTCAATATAACCAGATTCGTCTTTAATATCGGTCACGTTAACGTTTATTAACTTTAAACCAATTTTTTTGAGTTCTGAATCTACGTTTTTAGAAATATTATCTAAAAATTTATCTCTATCGGAGTTAATTTCTTCAATTGTCATGGTTGCAATAACCAAACGTAATTGGCCAAATAGAATATCTTTTGCAAGTTCTTGAATTTGATCGGGAGTTAAACCGAGAAGACGTTCTGCAGCGGTATTCATACTATCCGCTTCTGTTGAAATTGCAATTGTAAAACGACAAGGAACATCGACACGAATATTTTGCCTTGATAAAGCATTTGTAAGATTCGCTTCAATTGAAATTGGTTTTAAATCCAAATATTGGTAATCTTGAATAACGGGCCAAATAAAGGCACCACCCCCATGTACACATTTTGCGGAGGTTCCACCAGTTTTACCGTAAATCACTAAAATTTTGTCCGAAGGACATCTTTTATAACGGGAAATTAAGGTTACAAAAGTGACAAATAGCACAAAAGCGGCTACTACAATAATAATTAATTCAAACATAAGTTATATACTAAGGATTATAATTTTTCAACGATAAGAATGTTATTTTCAACGGCAATAACTTTTACAACATTTCCAGAAAGTATTTTTTCATTATCAGTTGTCATAGCATCAAGTTCATGAAAACTTCCTTTAACACTAATTTGTACTTTACCTTTTCCTGACTTATTTTCTGGAATTGTTAAATAAACATCGGCAGTTTTGAGCAAGGTGTCTTCAATTTTAAAACTGTTATTTTCGGATAGTTTTAAAATTTGTTTGATTATTATGAAGAATAATGCAACAAATATAATTCCTACTAAAATAGCTACACCGATAAGTATATTTTTGTTTTCAAACTTGTCGTAAAGCGATATACCTGTCCAGCTGAACCCTAAAAGGAAATTAATCAGATTACGAAGTGTAAACAATTCAAAAGGCATGTCACCAGTATCACCTCCGTCAGTGTCCGCATCCGTTTCAGCATCACCTAAACCAATAAATGTTGCTATTGTTTGTAAAGCAAAAAAAATGCTTACCGGCAGGGCAACATACCAAAAAGCCTTTAATAGGGGCTCATAATTTTCTAAAAAAGTCATAGTTGTAAGTTAGTTGTAGTAATTATACGACTATTTTTAGAAAAAGTTACGATTGAATGAAAAAAAATTTATTTGATGAAATTAATATGTTAAATTTTGATATTTCTATAAATTAATTAAGTAACCAATTTTCAAGAATTTTCTTTCCATGTGGGGTAAGTACGCTTTCTGGGTGATATTGAACACCGCGTACGTTATAATGTTGATGTTTTAATGACATAATTTGTCCATTGTCATCAACTGAAGTAATGATTAAATCGGAAGGAAGGTTTTCTGTCGCTATTACCCAAGAATGATAGCGACCTACTTCAAATTTTTTTGGTAAATCATTAAAGATAAAATCATCTTCCGTAAGTGTGACTTGAGTTGCAACACCATGATATACCGTTTCCAAATTGATAAGTTGTCCGCCAAACACTTCACCAATAGCTTGTAAACCTAGACAAACACCAAAAATAGGTTTTGTTGGAGCATATTTTTTTATTACTTGTTTTAGGAAACCAGCTTCATCGGGAATTCCAGGACCAGGAGAAAGTACAATTTTATCAAATTTTTCTAGATCCTCTAATTCAAATTCGTCATTACGAAATACAGTTACATTTGCATCTAAACTTTCAAGATAATGCACTAGATTGTATGTAAAACTGTCGTAATTGTCGATAATGGCAACTTTCATAAGTCTTGCAAATATAGAATTTAATTTGGCATTTTTTATAATGCAAGACTCGAGTTTTTTAGTTTTACCGCCTTATTATAAAATGAATTTGGGATAGATTCGCGGTATTTATTAGGCTATTTTGAAGCATAAAAAAAGTCCGAATTTAATTCGGACTCTCTCTTCTTCATAGCAATTTTCGGGGCAAAATTAGAAGTTTAAAGTAACATCTAATTCGAATTCATCATAAATAGTTTTGTCTCCTAAGTTATCAAAGAAAGATCCAGATCCATAACGAATGTCATATTTAGCTCTGTCAACCATTAATTTTGTGGTAGCTGTAGAACCATTTACTTTCATATCAAAAGAGATTGGGTTTGTTTTCCCTTTGATAGTTAAGTCAGCATTAACAGTGTACACATCATTTCCTTTGTTAGTTAATGTTTTGAATACAAGATTTGCTGTTGGAAATTTTTCAACACCAAAGAAATCATCAGATTTTAAGTGTCCGTCTAATTTTCCTTTCATTTCACCTTGTAAATCTGTTGTGTTGATTGAAGTCATGTCAACTGTAAAAGTACCTCCAGCTAATTTTTTTCCTTTGAATACTAAAGCGCCTTCAGCTAAGCTGATTGTTCCACTGTGTTGGCCAGTTACTTTTTTACCAACCCATTCTACTTTACTTTCTGTAGTGTTTACTTTCTTTGTTGTTTGGGCAAAAGTGGTGAATGATACTAAGGCAATTACTGCCACTGCAAATGATTTCATAGTTTTCATTTTTTTAATTTAATTTTTGGTTATTATAATTTGATAAATAATTCGTTTTCGGGTTTACGTACTTTAACGTAATGTTGTGTTGCATCTTCATCATGACGATATCCTACTGTAGCTACTAATGAAGCGTTTAATCCTAATTTGTCAAGGCCTAAAATTTCGTTGTATTTTTCTGGCTCAAAACCTTCCATAGGTGTAACGTCAATTTTTAATTCTGCTGCAGCATTTAAAAGGTTACCTAATGCCAAATAAGTTTGTTTTGCTGTCCAGATTTCTTTTTGAGCTATTGGTAAAGGCACAATTTTAGATTTCATAAAATCAGCAAACCCTTTTAAGTCAATTACCTTAAGACCTCTAACTAAAGCCATATTTTCAATTAATTCATCGATATGAACATCTTGAATATCTGTAATGTTTGCAAAAACAAATAGGTGAGAAGCATCAACAATTTGACTTTGTCCCCATGAAGCAGGTTGTAATTGCGATCTTAATTCTGGGTTTTCAACAATTATTACTTTGTAAGGTTGTAAACCGTAAGACGAAGTACTTAAGCGGATAGCCTCTTTCAATGTCTCTATATCTTGATCGGATACTTTTTTAGAAGCATCAAACTTTTTGGTGGCATAACGCCAATTTTGGTGTGTTATAAAATCACTCATATTTATATTTCTCTTAGTTTTTCTAATAAATCGTTTAAAAGGGTAAGCTCTTCTTGGGTTAAGTTCTTGGTGAAAATTTGATCGTGATTTTCAATCAAAGGGTCTAATTCAGATAATACGCTTAAACCTTTTTCGGTAATTTTTATTTCTATTTTTCTTCTGTTTGCAGGACATGTTTTACGTTCTACCATTTCCTTTAAAAGCAATTTGTCAATCAGACGAGTAGTATTACTATTTTTAGTGACCATTCGTTCCTGAATATCTTGCATATTCAAAGGATTTCCTTTTTGACCTCTCAGAATACGCAATACATTATATTGTTCTCCCGATAAATCGTACGGCTTCAAAATTTCATTTAATTTGTCGGCGATAAGATTTCGAGTAAAGGTCAAATTCAGCATAACTTTTTTGGTTAAACTTAATGTAACGGTACTTTTTATTTCGTCTTCTATTTTCATATTCCACTACAAAATTTGTATGTACAAATGTAGTAATTATTTTTAGTTGTATATACAAATGTGTGTTAAAAATGTATTAAAATTTTTAATGGGCTTTTACGCGAGCGAAATTTCACTAATTTGGTAATATGAAAAATCTAGTACTATTGAGTTGTATATTGTTCTGTTCAATATTGTTGGGACAAGGCAATATAAAGCAAGTTACACCATTACAAGTGTATCAAAATGATTCTATATCGGTTGCTTCTTATAATTATGAAGGGGTGTTACAATTATTGAAAACAGACGACCCCAATAAAACATACGTTATCAACTTTTGGGCTACCTGGTGTATGCCGTGTGTTAAGGAATTACCATATTTTGAAAAGTTGAACACTAATTATGAAGATAAAAACGTTGAAGTGTTGTTAGTGAGTTTGGATTTTCCTAAAAAAATAGAAAGTAGTTTATTGCCATTTATCGCTAAGAAGAAATTAAAATCTAATATTATTGTGCTTAACGATGCCAATGTAAACTATTGGATTGACCAAGTAGATACGAGTTGGAGTGGAGCACTTCCTGCAACCTTAATTATAAAAGGAGAAGAACGTAAATTTTATGAACGTTCTTTTACATATGAAGAATTAGAAAACGAATTATTAAACTTTATTCAATAAATAGATTATGAAAACAGCAAAATTTACTCTAATGTTTTTTGTAGTTGCATTAATAAGTGCATTTACAGTAAGTAATAATGATGGTGGCTATAAAGTAGGAGATTTGGCCACCGATTTTAAATTAAAGAATATTGACGACAAAATGGTGTCTTTAAAAGATTATAAAGATGCTAAGGGTTTTATCGTTGTCTTTACTTGTAACCATTGTCCGTTTGCAGTTGCTTATGAGGATCGAATTATAGCATTAGACAAAAAATACAAAGCTTTAGGTTATCCTGTAATAGCAATTAATCCTAACAATCCTGAAATTAATGCAGACGATAGTTTTGATTTGATGAAAGTTCGTGCAAAAGAGAAAGGGTTTACTTTTCCCTATTTATTTGACGATGGACAAAAAATTTACCCACAGTATGGTGCAACAAAAACCCCTTATGTTTACGTTTTGAAGAAAACCAAGCAAGGTAATAGAGTAGAGTATATTGGTGCTATTGATGACAATCATTCCGATGAAAGTGCCGTTAAAAATAAATATGTTGAAGCTGCAGTAGATGCATTGTTAAAAAATAAAGAAATTGAAATAAAAAATACTAAAGCGATTGGATGTTCAATTAAAGCATAGTATTTTTGGCCAAAAATAAGAGTATGAACTTAGAACAACAACAGTGGTGGAGTCAGTTTTTAACGGACGAAAAAGGTGTTTTACTGGATGTTAGAACAGAAGATGAAGTAAATACAAGTAAAATTCCTGGATCAATTAATATTGATATTTACCAAGGTCAAGGTTTTATTTACAAATTAGACGATTTGGATAAAACTAAAAATTACTATGTGTATTGTGCAGCAGGAGGTAGAAGTGCAAATGCTTGTAACATTATGCGTGAATTAGGATTTTCAAAAGCCTACAACTTGATTGGTGGAATATCGGAATGGGAAGGACCAACAGAATAAACAATAACAAAAAGAGGATTTAAAATCCTCTTTTTTTATTCTGACAAGCGTTTCAATTTAGCTTTATCTTTTATTGATATTTTTTTACCAATTAATTCAATCCACCCGTTTTTATTAAATTCAGATAAAAGACGAATACAACTTTCTGTCGCCGTTCCTATCATGCCGGCAAGTTCATCGCGAGACAATTGAATTCTTAAAGTATTGTCTTCATTTTTGCCAAAATTATCCTCAAGGTATAATAAGGTATCTGCTAGGCGTTCTTTTACTGTTTTTTGTGCCATGGCTACCGTATGATCATCGGATTCCTTTAAATCACCACAAATGGCCTGCATCATGCTCATAGAAAATTTATTGTTTTGATTGAAAAAGCCAATAACTTCATCTTTTGGTACAAAACAAACTTCCATATCTTCAAGTGCAATAGCAGAAAGATTTGCAGATTGATCGCTAATCATGGAACGTTGCCCTAGTAATTCTCCTGGTTTTACCAATTTTATAATTTGATCTTTTCCATTCGAACTTAGCTTTGATAATTTGCAGACACCATCTTTGATACAAAATAGACCATTAATCATTTCACCTTCTTCAAAAATAGGTTCACCTTTTTTGATAATATAAGACGTTTTGCAATTTGCCATTTTAACCAATTCATCTTTAGTCAATGCGTTGATTGAGCTAAATTTTCTAACGATACATTGTTCGCATTTACTCATACAGAAATAGAGTTTACTTAAGGATTTATCAAAGATATACAAAGTATGACAAATATCATATTTTAAAATGCGAACATTTTTCACCTTTGTTATAGGTAAATGAGCAAATTATGGACGCAAAAAATTGTTTCCATTGTGGTAATGAATTTTTAAAAAAAGACGAGGTTATTTTTGATGAAAAATTATTTTGCTGTAACGGATGTAAAACCGTGTATGAAATTTTTAGTCAAAATGATTTAACGTGCTATTATGATTTTCAAGCCTCACCCGGAGCTACACCACAAGACATACACGGGAAATATGATTTTCTTGACGATGAAAAAATCATATCAAAACTTTTAGAATTCCAAGAGGAAAGTACAAGTATTGTAGCGTTGTATATACCACATATACACTGTAGTTCTTGTATTTGGATTTTGGAGAACTTACAAAAACTTCAACCCGGAATACTAACATCACAAGTTAATTTTCCAGAAAAAAAAGTACGTATAACCTTTAATGCAGAAACGGTTTCACTCAAGGAAATTGTTTTGATGTTAAGTGCAATAGGT
Source organism: Flavobacterium chuncheonense (assembly GCF_042686145.1). Classification (NCBI taxonomy): domain Bacteria; kingdom Pseudomonadati; phylum Bacteroidota; class Flavobacteriia; order Flavobacteriales; family Flavobacteriaceae; genus Flavobacterium; species Flavobacterium chuncheonense. Next base: position 126,156 of record NZ_JBHUPC010000017.1, read on the forward strand.
TATGAGCCTTACATTAGTTTGGAAAACTACGAAACAGGAACTAAAAACATAGATCGTAGTTTGATTTATAAATTGGGTGTGGCTTTCTTTTGTTTTGGAAACATTATGTTGTTGTCGTTTCCAGAATATTTTGAAGTAGAGGAGTATTGGATCAATCAATATCGTGGTTTTTTCCGATGGCTAATCTTTGCATTGTCACTTCCTTCGTTTTTGTATTCTGCAAGTGGATATTACGTTTCGGCTTATAAAAGTATCAAGTCGGGTATGCTTAATATTGATGTTCCTATTGCACTAGGTATTGTGGTAATGTTTATTCGCAGTACAGTGGATATTGTATTCGATTACGGACAAGGCTTTTTCGATAGTTTGACAGGTTTGATTTTCTTCATGTTATTGGGAAAATTATTCCAGCAAAAAACCTATGATTTTCTTTCATTCGAAAGAGATTATAAGTCCTATTTTCCAATTGCAGTTACTAAAATTACAACTGATGGTCAAGAAACTCCTGTTCAAATTTACGACATCGAAAAAGGAGATCGTTTGCTAATACGAAATCAAGAGCTAATCCCTGTCGATGGAATTTTAATTGCAGAAAAAGCAGCCATTGATTACAGCTTTGTAACTGGAGAGGCGGTACCTATTGAAAAGAAATCTGGCGATAAGGTATATGCAGGAGGTAAGATTTTAGGAAAGGTAGTTGAACTTGAAGTATTGTTTTCGGTCTCTCAGAGTTATTTGACGCAGTTGTGGAGTAATGATGTCTTTCAGAAAAAAATTAAACAAAAACATAAGAACATTACCGATACCGTAAGTCGCTATTTTACACCCCTATTATTATTACTTTCTTTAGTAGTTTTTGGTTTTTGGTTGTTTAAAAGTGTAAGTATGGCTTTTAATGTACTTACCGCAATTTTAATTGTAGCTTGTCCTTGTGCCTTAGCCTTAACAGCACCATTTACTTTAGGTAATGTATTACGTATAATGGGAAAACAAAAAATGTATCTCAAAAATGCAACGGTTATTGAACAGTTGGCCAAAGTCGATACTATTGTTTTTGATAAAACAGGAACTATTACCACTAACAAAAAAACAGCTATAAGTTACGAGGGAACAATACTTTCAAATGAAGAATTAGAATTATTAAAAAATACTTTGAGAGGTTCGAATCACCCTTTAAGTCGAAGATTGTACGACTTTATTCCAGAGTTTAAGCGTAGTAATCCAATTCAATTTGAAGAAATAATAGGAAAAGGCATTAAGGCTAGTTTTGAAAAGGATACTATTCGATTAGGCTCTTCTGACTTTGTGGAGCACCTAAGCGAGAATACTCACAAGAAAACGAAAGTACACGTTGAAATAAACGGTATTTATAAAGGATGTTATGTTTTCAATAATCAATACCGAAAAGGATTAGAAGAATTGTTTGAGAAGCTATCAAATCAATACCAATTGTATGTTTTATCGGGCGATAATGATGGTGACAGAGCAATATTGGAAAAGATGTTGCCAGTGAATACGACATTGGTTTTCAATCAAAAACCAGAGCAAAAATTGGCCTATATCGAGCAGTTACAAGCACAAGGAAATAATGTAATGATGATTGGTGATGGATTAAACGATGCTGGTGCATTAGCACAAAGTAATGTGGGTATTTCCTTATCGGAAAATGTAAATGTATTCTCTCCCGCATGTGATGGTATTATGGATGCGAGTCAGTTTTCTAAGATAGGATATTATTTGAACTATGCTAAAAATGCAATGCGGACTATCTATATGAGTTTCGGCTTGTCTTTATTGTATAATATAGTGGGATTATCGTTTGCTATTACGGGACAATTATCACCATTAGTAGCGGCGATTATTATGCCAATGAGTTCAATAACAGTGGTTTCCTTTGTAACAATTATGTCAAATTATTATTCGAAAGAAAAAAATTAGTAAATTTAAGGGATATGATATTTGTCATATTTTAAGAATAGTGCTAAGAGTAACTTTGTTCAACAAATTTCAGGTATGAGTGTTATTTATTTACTTATCTCAATTAGTATAGTGGTAGCAGTTGGTTTCTTGATAGCTTTTATTAGAGCAGTAAAATCAGGACAATATGACGACGATTATACTCCATCGGTCAGAATGTTATTTGACGATGAACTAAAAAAGAACCCTAATAAATTAATAAAAACAGATAAACAAAAATCAATCTAAATTATGGAGATGCAACAATTTTATTACGATAACAAAATTGTAAAGAAATTCCTTTATGCGAGTATCTTATTTGGTGTTGTAGGAATGTTAGTCGGACTAACAGTAGCGTTTATGTTTCTTTTTCCAAATATGACCGATGGTATTTCGTGGTTGAGTTTCGGAAGGTTACGTCCTTTACATACTAATGCAGTTATTTTTGCCTTTGTAGGTAACGCTATTTTCGCTGGAATTTATTATTCTTTACAACGTTTGTTAAAAGCAAGAATGTACAGCGATTTGCTGAGTAACATTAACTTCTGGGGATGGCAGTTAATTATCGTAGCAGCTGCAATTACTTTACCTTTAGGGTATACAACCTCAAAAGAATATGCAGAATTAGAGTGGCCAATTGATATTGCGATAGCTTTAATTTGGGTTGTTTTTGGTATTAACATGATAATGACCATTCTACGTCGTAGAGAACGCCATTTGTATGTAGCAATTTGGTTTTATATCGCAACTTTTGTCACGGTAGCTGTGTTACACATATTCAACAGTTTAGAATTACCCGTTTCAGCTTTAAAAAGTTATTCCGTATACGCAGGTGTTCAAGATGCATTGGTACAATGGTGGTACGGCCATAATGCAGTAGCATTTTTCCTTACAACACCTTTCTTGGGATTGATGTATTATTTTGTACCAAAGGCAGCTAACCGTCCAGTGTATTCGTATAGACTTTCTATTATTCACTTCTGGTCGTTAATTTTCTTATACATCTGGGCAGGTCCCCACCACTTGTTGTATACTGCATTACCCGATTGGGCACAAAACTTAGGAGTAGTGTTCTCTATCATGTTGATTGCTCCATCTTGGGGAGGTATGATTAATGGTTTATTGACGTTAAGAGGTGTTTGGGATAAAGTACGTGTTGATCCTGTTTTAAAATTCTTCGTAGTAGGTATTACAGGTTATGGTATGGCGACTTTTGAAGGACCAATGTTGTCTTTAAAAAATGTAAATGCTATTGCGCACTTTACCGATTGGATTGTAGCACACGTACACGTTGGAGCATTAGCTTGGAACGGTTTTATGACATTCGGTATGATTTATTGGTTAATACCTCGTATGACTAAAACAAAATTGTATTCTACAGCATTGGCTAATTTCCACTTTTGGATTGGTACATTGGGGATTATTTTATATGCATTACCAATGTATGTTGCAGGGTTTACTCAGGCTTCAATGTGGAAACAATTCAAACCAGACGGAACCTTACAATATGGTAACTTCCTAGAAACGGTAACGGAAATTATGCCAATGTACATGATGCGTGCCATAGGAGGAACATTGTTTTTCGTTGGATTATTAGTATTGGTATATAATATTTACAAAACAGTACGTGCAGGACAAGCAGTAGAAGATGAATTAGCAGAAGCACCAGCATTAGCTAAAATTGCTTCAGGAAGAGTAAAAGGTGAAAAATTCCACCCTTGGTTGGAAAGAAAACCTATTCAATTGACTATTCTAGCGACTATAGCGATATTAATTGGGGGTATTATTCAAATTGTACCAACGATTATGGTTAAATCAAATGTACCAACCATTTCAAGTGTAAAACCATACACACCACTTGAACTAGAAGGACGTGATTTGTACATAAGAGAAGGTTGTAACAACTGTCACTCACAAATGGTACGTCCGTTCCGTTCAGAAGTGGTTCGTTATGGCGAATATTCAAAAGCTGGGGAATTTGTATACGATCACCCATTCTTATGGGGATCAAAACGTACAGGTCCCGATTTAGCAAGAGAAGGAGTTTCGGGTAAACCATTTAATGGAGGTAGAGCAGATGATTGGCATTTCAACCACATGTGGGATCCACAAAGTACATCTTCAGGTTCTATTATGCCAGGGTATAAATGGATTATTCGTAGCAAACTTGACACTTCTCAAACTCAAGCTAAAATGGAAACAATGCAAGCTTTAGGGGTACCGTATAGCGATGAAGAGGTAAAGAATGCTTTGGTAACATTAGAGGCTCAAGCTTCTAAAATTGAAGCCAACTTGATGAAAAATAACGATATCAAAAAATCTTTTACAGAGAGTAAAGTAGCTGAAGGTAGTGACTTTGTACCTGTAAAAGAAAGAGAGATTGTAGCTTTAATTGCGTATTTGCAGCGTTTAGGAACCGATATTACAAAAGAAGATACTGCTAAAAATTAAGAGTTATGTTGAAGTTTATTAAACACAATTTAGAAACTATAGCTGGGGTAGAAATTTATCCCATAATATCGCTACTTATTTTCTTCACTTTTTTTGTTGGGTTATTCTTTTGGGTTTTTACCTATAATAAAGATAAGATTAAGGAATTGAGTGAATTGCCAATTAAAGATGAATTATAAAAGAAATACATTATGAAAAACATATTTCCATCATATATTAGAGTTCCATTAATTTTTGCATTTGTATTTGCAAGTTTGGAGTATTTTATCGATTCAGGAGAAAAACCAGCTTTTATTGAATATCCAATTGTTTCATTGATATTAGGTGTATTCTTGTTCATATTGGTTGCTATTGAAATTGTTTTTGCAGCTGTTGATAAAGTAACCTATACTTTTTTGAGTGAAGAAGAAAAGGAGCAATTGAAATTAGAAGAAGCTCTTCCTTTTACAGAAAGTAAATTCTACAAAAATTTAATGAATAAGCTTACCCGTTCAAAATCTATTGAGCAGGAAGCGGATGTAATGTTAGACCATGATTACGACGGTATTAAAGAATTAGACAATGTATTGCCACCATGGTGGGTGTATTTGTTCTACGCTTGTATCATATTTTCTGTGGTGTACTTAGTTCGTTTTCATATTGTAGGTGATTATACGCAAGCCGAAGAATATGAAATGGCAATGGTTCAGGCTGAAAAAGAACATCAAGAATACTTGAAAAATGCACCAGATTTAGTCAATGTAGATAACGTTGTATTGATGACTGATGCGGCTAGTATTGCTGAAGGTAAAAAAGCTTTTGAAAGCAATAATTGTTTCTCTTGTCACGGTCAAAACTTACAAGGAGGTATCGGTCCAAACTTAACCGATAAATATTGGATTAATGGAGGAGGAGTTAAAGAATTGTTTACAATTATTTCTGAGGGTAGTTCTAAAAACCCTGTAATGGCACCTTGGAAAGATGTAATAAAACCAACAGATATTCAAAAGATAGCGAGTTATATACTTTCCATGCAAGGAACTAATCCTGATGGGGCCAAAGATCCAGAAGGGGCTATCTGGGAAGAAATAGCTGCAACTCCTGAAAATGTTGAAGTTGTTACAGACTCAACAAATGTTGAATAAATAAATTAGGGGTTTGGTTGCTACCAAGCCCCATTTTAAAACAAAATCAAATGGCCACTTTACCAGACGAAAGTTTTAGAGATAGTATAGGAACAATAAGCAAAGAAGGGAAACGAAATTTCATTTTTCCTAAAAAGCCTGTCGGTAAATATTATGAAAGACGTAAGCTGTTAAGTTACGCTTTACTTATTTTTTTATTGGGTGCTCCATTTGTTAAGATTAATGGAAATCAATTTTTACTGTTCAATGTTTTAGAACGTAAATTTTCCATTTTTGGTTTTCCGTTTTGGCCACAAGACTTCTACTTGTTTGTCATTTCAATGATAATTGGGGTAGTGGGGTTAACCCTTTTTACAGTGGCTTTTGGTCGAATATTTTGTGGTTGGTTTTGCCCGCAAACCATTTTTATGGAAATGGTTTTTAGAAGAATCGAGTTTTGGATTGATGGTGATAGAGGTGCTCAAATGCGTTTGGATAAACAAAAATGGGATGCAGAAAAAATCAGAAAGCGTGTGACCAAATGGTTTATATTTTTTGTGATTTCGTTTGTAATCGCTAATGTTTTCTTAGCGTATTTGATAGGTAGTGATAAACTATTGGAATACATCCATGAAGGACCTTTGGAAAATAAAAGCACTTTGATTGCATTACTGATTTTTACAGGGGTTTTCTATTTTGTTTTTGCATGGTTCCGTGAACAAGTGTGTATTATTGCTTGTCCTTATGGTAGAATGCAAGGCGTTTTATTGGATAATAAATCAATTAATGTGGCCTATGATCACGTGCGAGGAGAAGGAAAAGCAGGAAGAGCTAAATGGGATAAACGCGAAAACAGAGCCGAAACAGGAAAAGGAGATTGTATAGATTGTAAGCAATGTGTACACGTTTGTCCAACAGGTATTGACATCCGTAACGGAACGCAGCTAGAATGTATCAACTGTACAGCTTGCATTGATGAGTGTGATACCATAATGGATAAAGTGGGATTACCAAAAGGTTTAATTCGTTATGCGAGTGAGGATGAAATTGTAAAAAAGGAAAAGTTCGTATTAACACCTAGAATGAAAGGTTATATAGCTGTACTTTCTATTTTGGTAGCTGTATTAATAGGTTTATTGTTTTTGCGTAATGATGTAGAAGCAAATGTTTTTAGGCTTCCAGGGCAATTATACGAGAAAAAAGGAGATGTAATCAGTAATGTTTTTACCTATAAAGTTGTTAATAAAACGGTAAACGATTTTAAAAATGTATCGTTCAAATTGGAAAAAATAGAAGGAACGATTCGTTTGGTTGGAAATTCTCATGTTGAGGTTAAAGAAGGTGCTTTGTTTCAAGGTACTATGTTTATTGAGATTCCAATACAAGAAGTGAAAGAAGATAAAATGAAAATTAAAATAGGGGTATATAACGATGGTAAGTTGATTGAAAGCACAACCACTACGTTTTTAGGCCCTCGTTCGTTTAAATAAGAAGAGATATGAAAGTAAATTGGGGTACAGCTATCGTTATTGCATTTGGGTTGTTTATCACCTTTATATTGTATTTTGTTTTTAAAGTACAAACCAATCCCAAATACGATAATGAGTTGGTAACACAAGATTATTACCAACAAGAAATGAAAGTTCAAGGAAATATAGAGCGTGCTTCCAATGCAAATGCATTGGCAGATAAAGTAAAAATTACAAAAACAACAGAAGGATTACAAGTTACATTTCCTACTGCTTTTATTCCAAAAAATATAAAAGGGAAAGTGTTCCTATACAGACCGTCCAATCAAAAATTAGATTTTGATATGCCAATATCATTATCTGATTCATATTTGCTCATACCTAAAAGTAATTTGGTTGGCGGTCTTTGGGACATTACTATTGAATGGGAATACGATGGGACTTCGTATCGTAACAAAGAGGCTATCTATTATTAATTGATTGAATGTTATACACGGCTGTCATATTTGGTTTAATCAGTAGTTTTCACTGCATAGGGATGTGCGGACCGATTGCGATGATGTTGCCTGTAGCTAGAAATAATGAGGCCAAAAAAATATTACAATTGTTATTGTATCATTTCGGAAGGTTAACCGCTTATGCTTCATTAGGATTACTCTTCGGAATGTTGGGAAAAGGTTTTTTCCTAGCGGGAATTCAGCAACAATTGTCGATTGCTGTGGGAGTACTGATGATTACGATTGCGCTTGTTCCTGAAAAACAATTAGCAAAGTATAACTTTTCAAAACCTATTTATAAAATAATTGCTAAAGTTAAAACGAGTTTAGGGAGTCAGTTTAAGAATAGAAGCTACAAATCGTTTTTTACTATTGGTTTATTGAACGGTTATTTACCTTGTGGAATGGTATATGTGGCTTTATTTGGAGCTTTAGCCATGCCAAGTATAAACTTTAGTATTTTGTATATGCTTTTGTTTGGATTGGGTACGATTCCTATGATGAGTTTGGTGGTTATTATTTCCAACTTATTAACACTTCCTATTCGTAATACCATACAGCGCGTTATTCCTGTCATAGCAGTTTGTATAGGAATTTTATTCATCATGAGAGGTTTAGGATTGAACATACCCTATATTTCGCCAAGTACAATGAGTTTGTTTGTCCAAAGTGAGGCAAACTGCCATTAAAAGAGAGTTTAATTGGTTTTTTTAAATGAAAAAGCATCAAATTCAAATAAGAATTGATGCTTTTTCGGTTATATAAAGGCATTGTAATATACAAGCTTAATTCACGATGATTTTTGTTGTGAATATTCCATTTTCTCCATCTAATAATTGCACCCAGTAAAAACCACTCGCTAAATTTGAAATTGTATAGACTTTATTTGAAACAGTAGGATTAATAATGTGCTGGACAATCTGGCCATTCACATTGTAAATCGTAATAGAATTTAAAGTATGCTTAGTACTGATGTTGAAATCACCATTCTGACTTGGATTAGGATAAATGCTGAAACTTGTATTAGCTGTAAAAGTATTAGCTCCTAATGTTGTACAGAAGCTTGACCAAATTTGGCACACATATTCCGGATGGTCCACATATGGATTACGATTCCCTTGATAATTATAAAGAGCATTGTTGCGATCGATTTCTTTTTGTGAAACAGGATCATTTAAATGCCAATCGAGTAAAGTGTACAAAAAAGGATTGCTTAAACCTTGACTAGTTGTCGTGAACATATCATAAGTCCAATTGGCAATCTGACTTTCATAACGTGTAATAAAATAGAAATATATTCTAGCGATATCACCTTTAAATTCATCAACAGGTTCGAAAACAGTTCCGGAATAACCGGCAAACAATCCAGTGTTAACATAGTTACCTAATTTCGATCCATTTAAAGTAGGATTAGAAATACCACTTTGAGAAATCAAATTTGAACCCACATTTCCAAAGGGATAATTACTTCTAAAACCATTCACACGACCATCAGTTGGTAACAAATGATGGGCATCCGAACGCATGGGATAATTTTGACTAAAAATCGATTGAGGAATTACATGTTCCTTGTTGTAACATACTCCTTCAGCGTTGTAATTTCCACATTCATCTGTAATGGGAGTATAGTTATACGGATCGACACCATTTGGATTTTCAGAATAGACATCTAAAATTGTTCCATCATTTTCATAAGTTGTATAATTATCCAAATCGTGAACTGCAGTAAAAGTATCAAAAGCATCATAACCTTGATCAACATGACCTGCAGTTATGATGGCACTTAATTGAGTTTTCAACGTATAACCCGTTCCTGTAGCAGTGTTATAATATCCTGCTGGAATTTGAGCCATTCCAATTTGAACTATTACAAATGAAAATAATAGCGTAAAATTAGATTTCATTTTGTTTTACATTTTTCGTTCTAATAAAGCCATATAAAAGCCATCAAAACCACTTTCATAGGCTAAAACCTTTTTATCTTTTACAAATGTAAAGTTTTTTCCTGCTTCTGTAGTTAAAAAATGTTTTATTTGTTCCTCATTTTCAGAGGGTAACACCGAACATGTAGCATAAACCATTTTACCTCCAGGCTTAACAATTTTAGAATAATTCTCTAAAACCTCAGCTTGTACTTTTTTGATGTTGTCAATGAATTCAGGTTGTAACTTCCATTTGCTATCAGGGTTTCTTTTTAAAACTCCTAAACCACTACAAGGCGCATCAATTAAAACACGATCGGCTTTTTCGTGTAATTTTTTAATCACTTTCGTCGAATCAATCACGCGGAATTCTACATTGTGAACACCATTACGTTTAGCACGAAGTTTCAATTGCTTTAATTTACTTTCGTAAATATCCATTGCAATTAATTGCCCTTTATTCTCCATTAACGAAGCCATGTGTAGGGTTTTACCACCTGCACCTGCACAAGTGTCCACTACACGCATACCTGGTTTTACATCAAGGAAATAAGCGACTAATTGTGATGAAGCATCTTGTACTTCAAATAATCCATCTTTAAAAGCTTGTGTCATGAAAACATTGGCACGCTCTTTTAAAATTAAAGCATCTTCATATTCTTTTGATGGGTAAGTATCTATATTAAGATCCATTAAAATCGCTCTTAATTTCTCTTTTGTAGTTTTTAAAGTATTTACACGAAGGATAACCTCAGCTTGTTGGTTTTGAGCCGCTAATTCTTTTGACCAAATTTCTTCACCCAATTCTTTTGCACCCAACTCATCCATCCAATCAGGGATAGATTCTTTGAATTTGCGTATTTTTGAAAGTTCATCAAAACGACCTTTGATACGACGAACAGGAGTGCCTTCAAAGTATTTCCAATCGGGTAAATTAATACCTCTTAATACAGCCCATACCGCAAATATTCTCCATATTTTATCGCGATCAAGAGGATCTCTAACCTCAGCAATTTCCATGTACAAACGTTTCCATCGTACAATTTCGTAAATGGTTTCCGCAACAAACTTTCGGTCACTACTTCCCCAACGTTTGTCTTTCTTTAGTGCTCTTGCAACTACTTTATCGGCATACTCTCCCTCATTGAAAATCGCCATTAGCGAATCAATAACGGTAAAAACTAAATTTCTATGTAATCTCATTCTTTCTTAAATCAGCCTGCAAAGATAGTAATTTAAATAAAAAAAGCTGTCGCAATTGACAGCTTTCTTAACTTATTATGAACGTCCTCCGTGGTTTGAATTTCCTCTATTTGAATTAGTTCGGCCTCCCGAATTAGAAGTTGCTCTTCCACTGCTTCCACTTTGTCGGTTAGATTTTTGCATTTGAGGCGTACTTCTTTGTGAAGTAGATCGGTTTTGTGTAGTCGCTGCTCTAGACTTACTAGTATTACTGCGTTCTGCTCTAGCTCTTGGCGAATTCATAGCCGAACTACTATTTTTTCTGTTTTGAGTAGTATTTCTTGGAGAATTAATGGTTGTACTATTATTTCTTCTTGGTGTTGCATCTGAAGTTCTATTGGCCCTAGTTTGCGCATTCATTCTAGGATTACTAGATGTTGTAGCTTCAGCATTTCTTCCTTTTCCTCTTCCTGTATTATGAGTACTGTTAAAAGTTCTACCACTAGTATTACTTTGTCTAGTGTTAGTACGTGTTCTGTCAGAATTTGAAGCAATAGCATTTCTACCTCTTCCTGAATCGTTGTACGCTAATGCTCTAGTACCTGGAACTCTTGTACGTATATTTCTATTACGGTCTAGTTCATAACGATTTGCATATCCACTATGTCTGTGGTGGAAAGAACGATTTGGGTATCTTCTTTCATAAGCATTAGCTCGTCTTCCATAATAGCTGTTGTAAGCGTAGGAACACCTTCTGTGGGTTACATAATGGTAAGTATGACCAAAGTTGATATGAACTGCAATATGATTACGGTATCGGAATACAGGGTAAGGATTCCAAAACGTGAAATAACTTGGGTAATATCCCCAGTACCATGATGAACAATACGGACGATAGTGACCAGCCCAGAAAGAAGCATAGATTACCGGACGGTGTACATATACGGGCTCATAAATATAATTTTCGCCATACATATAAACATCACCTACTACTTGAACTTGTACAGCATTATTGCTGTCTCTTTCAACTTCAACAGTGGCAATATCTTGATACAAATCACGGTCAAGAACAGCTTGTATTATGATGATGTGTGCATTTCCTTCAACCGATTCAATAACGCGAAGGTAATCGACATAATTATCTTGGTTCAAATCAAGATTAGAAATTTGAGAATTGGGATCATTAAGTCTTCTCTCAAAATCTTCCAAATCAGAAGCATCACCAAAAATGGTGGCCACCGCTCTTAAATCTAAATTATCACTAATATCAGAACTATTTGCTCTTACAGTTGTCCTATCCTGTGCGAACGTTGGGAAGGCGAATAATAAAGCACCTATGCACGCAGTTATAAATTTTGTTTTCATATCTCTCTGTATTATTGAATTATTAATCGTTACAACGAACAAACCAATTACTATGCCAAGAATTATTTTTTGGGGAAAGGAACTTGTGTTAAAAATTGTAACTTAGCAGTAAATAAGCACTTTTATGAAATTTTTAGTACTGTATTTTTTTATCGGGTTAATGTTTATTTCTTGTAATAAAAAGTTAGAACCTAGTAGAAAATTATCCAATATTACAATTGAAACCATTTATGAAGACAGTATTGCCATTAGAGGTTTATGCATTGGAGAAAAGGAACTTTGGTTTTCGGGAACACAAGGAAGATACGGTGCAATAACGCTAGATTCTCAAAAAGTTTTTAAAGGAAAAATTATCAATGATACGCTTAGTCTGGATTTTAGAAGTATAGCCAAAACAAAAGATGCTGTATTTATGATGAGTGTCGCTAGTCCCGCTTTATTGTATCGAATTTCTAATGATAAAAAACTTGTAACCTTGGTTTATAAAGAAGAAAACAGTAAAGTGTTTTATGATAGCATGCATTTTTTGAATGATTCAATCGGAATGGCAATGGGCGATCCGATTGACGATTGTTTAAATGTTATCCGTACAGCAGATGGAGGTAAAACTTGGAATAAAATACCCTGTGAAGTTTTACCTAAAGTGTATGAAGGTGAAGCGGCTTTTGCAGCTAGTAATACCAATTTAATTTTCAAAGGGAATACTATAGTTATGGTTTCTGGCGGGAAAAAGGCGCGTTGTTTTGTAAGTAAAGATGCAGGTAAAACTTGGAAAGCATATAAAACGCCTATAGTGCAAGGCGAAAGTATGACAGGGATTTTTACTGCTGATTTTTATGATGAGAAAATAGGAGTAGTTGCGGGGGGGAATTATGAAAACCAACAAGATAATGCAGCGAATAAAGCGATAACTACCAATGGAGGAAAATCATGGAAATTAATAGCCAAAAATAAAGGCTTTGGTTATGCTTCATGTATTCAGTTTATTCCCAATTCACAAGGTAAAGGATTAGTATGTGTGGGCGGAACTGGGATACATTTTTCCAATGATAGGGGAAATACATGGGAAAAGGTTGCAGAGGAAAAAGAGCTTTACACCATTCGTTTTCAAAACGATTCGATTTTATACGCAGCTGGAAAAAATAAAGTTTGTAAGCTTAAATTGCATTATCAATAGTTAAAAGTTTTTGTTATGAATCTTTTAAATGGAATAGAAATAAATCTTTTTTTAATCGTACTCTATTATCTGTTTATCATAGGGGTTTGTATTAAAATTATTTTGGATACACCTACCCAAAGTAAAGCTTTAGGGTATTTATTTCTAGTGACCTTCTTTCCAATTGGAGGAGTATTTATTTATTTTACACTTGGTGTAAATTATCGCAAGGCAAAATTATACCGTAAGAAGCTGAATATTGATGCAAAAGGCTTTAAAAATTTACGCGATAGAGTGCAAATTTTCACAGATCGACTATTATCGAAATACGAATTAGAATTAGCTAATTTCTATCCCTTAGCAGTAATTATTAGTAAAGAACAAAACATAACGACAGACAACAATTCAGTTCAATTATTGGTAAATGGTAATGAAAAATTCAAAGCATTACTTGCTGATTTAAAAAAAGCAAAACGCCATATTCACATTCAATACTACATTTACGAGGATGATAATATAGGTAATGAAATAGCAACAATTTTAATTGACAAAGTTAAAAGTGGAGTAGAGGTAAGGTTTATGTATGATGACTTTGGAAGTATGGGGATTAAGAACCTTATTAAAAAATTACAAGTAGGGGGAGTTGAAGTAGCGCCATTTTATAAAATAATTCATCCTTTTTTTGCTAATAGAATGAACTACCGCAATCACAGAAAGATTGTTATAATTGATGGAGTAGTGGGTTATACCGGCGGTATAAATGTGTCTGACAAATATATCAATACAGCTAATAGCGAGCTTTTTTGGCGAGATACGCACTTAAAAATTGAAGGAGCTGCAGTTATGAATTTACAACAGACTTTTCTAGCCGATTGGAATTTTTGCGCGGAACAAGATTTAGGATATACAGAAGAATTGTTTCCTTTTGGAAGAGAGAACGAGAACTACTATGGTAATACGCTGGTACAAGTTTCGGCTAGCGGCCCAGATTCGGAATACCCTACAATTATGTATTCAATGATTCAAGCCATTGCTACCGCTAGAACACAAATATTGATTACGACTCCCTATTTTATTCCTGAAAAATCGTTTATGGATGCTTTAAAAATAGCCAGATTGAGTGGGGTAGAGGTTCATATTATGGTACCAGGTATTTCCGATTCCAGGATTGTGAATGCTGTATCCAATTCACAATACCAAGAGTTATTGGATATAGGTATTCGGATTTACAAATATTCAAAAGGATTTATACACGCCAAGACCATGGTCTGTGATGGCTTAGTATCTTTCATTGGGACGGCAAATTTAGACAATCGTAGTTTTGAATTGAATTTTGAAGTCAACACAGTGGTATACCAACAAGAATTAGCTAATCAGCTCATAGAAACATTTAAAATGGATATTGAAAATGCTGATGAAATTATTTGTAGTGAATGGAAAAATAGACCGAAATATCAAATTTTTATGGAACAAATTTTACGCTTGTTTTCAGCTGTAATGTAATGATATGCAGTTTTTAAGCTTTTTTGTAGACGACAAGGAATTATGCTACAATTGAATAATGAAGAAATAAATTAAGTTTTGGTCTGCTTTTTGACCATGTAATATCGTTTTGGATTTATAGTTTTAATGAATTGTTAAATAATTGTGGTAAATTAGAGCATTAGTTACAATATCTTAAATTTGTATGTCTGAGTATTGATAATATTAAAATGAATTAAGTATGAGAATTTTTCAAGCAGGAGTAATTATTTTAACTACGGCTTTTATGTCATGTAGTGGAACCAAAAACACTAGTTTTTGGGTAAGTGGATATAAAACAGAAGCCTCTATGGGAGCAGGAAAAGGAGAAGTTTTAAAAGTATACAAAGGAACAGATTTAGCTCAAGCAAAATGGGAAAACTTTTATGCTCCCATTCGTGGATTTGAATTTGAAGAAGGTTTTTACCAACAAATAGAAGTAAATGAAATACAACTAGAAGCTTCTAAAGTACCAGCTGATGCTTCTTCAATTGAATATACTTTGGTAAAAGTATTGGAGAAGAAAGCCGATGAACGCTTGCTTTTAAATGGTGATTGGATGTTATCCGTGTTAAACAATCAAAATGTGAGCAATCAGGAAAACTTACCATCACTATCATTTGATTTAAGTAAAAGTAGAATTTCAGGGACTGATGGCTGTAATGGTTTTTCGGGTACAATTAAGAATATCACTTCCGTTTCAATTGAGTTTGGTCCTTTGGCAGCTACGAAAAAAATGTGTATTGATATGAAAATAGCAGATGGTTTTATGAAGGCTTTGAATACGGTATCGGGTTATAAGTATGAAAATGAAAAACTAACATTTTCTGATAAAGAGGGACAAATAGTATTAGAATTCTTGAGAAAATCTAATAAACCAAATCAAAACCTTCACGATATCTGGAATGCTGTTCGTATAGAGGGAGGACCAATCAATCGAATGATACAAGCGCCACGTTTAGAAATCAATTTGACGACCAATATGGCAATGGGATCCGACGGTTGTAACAATTATTCGGGCAAAATTGCAAAAGTTTCCGATTCAGCATTAGAATTTGGACCTTTAGCGGGGACTCGAAAAATGTGCCGTGATATGGAAGTAGCGAATCGTTATAATCAAGCGTTACAGAAAGTGAAATCGTATGTAATTAAAGATACAATGCTTCAATTATACGACGAATCAGGCAATGAGGTATTAGCCTTCTTAAAAGGAGATTAATTGCATTAATAGAAAAACTAAAAGCCTCTTCAAATCCGAAGAGGCTTTTTTTATAGTAATAGTAACAAATAACCTAATATACTTCCACCAATAACAGTCCACATAACATTTACTTTTTTTAAAGCAAAGGTAATGATGAGGCTCATTAGTGTAATGAGAATTGCTTTCCAATCAATAAGTGTTGCCACGCTCATATTAAAAAGCACGTTTACCATTATGGCTACAGCTGCTACATTAACGCAATCAAGAAAATAGCTTAAAAAGGAAGATTGTCGCATTTTAGGGACAAAAGGATTTAAAAGCAATACAAATAAAAAGGAAGGTAGAAATATACCTAATGTAGCTGCTAATGCACCCCAAAAACCATCCAATTGATAACCAATAAAAGTTGCTGTTGATAATACAGGACCAGGTGTAAATTGACCTACAGCAACAGCATCTATTAATTGTTGTGGGTTTAGTAACCCTTTAGCCACCAATTCGCCATCAAGGTAGCCAAACAATACATATCCTCCACCATATAAAACGGCTCCTACTTTAAGAAATACCCAAAATATTTTTGAAGTTGTTAACTGTGCAATTGCAGTGGTTGAACTTTGTAAAAACAATAAAGGGATTATAGATTGAACGTTTGCCGATTTTTTTTTGTTACGATAGTTGAAATACAAAGCTCCAGCTAAACCAAAAAATAATAACACGTAAATTTCGTTAAATCCAAGTAAACAAGCTATCAAAGCCAGACAACCCAAGACAGTCAATTCAGTACTTTTTAGTGCTTTTTGACCGAGTTTTAAAATAGCAGAAACAATTATAGCCAAAACGGCTGGTTTTATACCCCATAAAAACGGTTCTACTTTTGGTAATTGGCCGTATGTGGTATACAACCAAGCAATGCAACCAGTCACAAGAACAGCAGGAACAATGAAACTAATGCCTGCTACAAAAAGGCCTAAAGAACCACCTTTTTCGTAGCCACAATGCATGGTCATTTCGGTAGAATTTGGACCTGGAATTAAATTAGTTGCACCAATAAGGTCTAAAAAGTGCTCACGCTCCATCCATTTCCTTTTATTCACGACTTCTTCCTCCATCATAGCGATGTGAGCAGCAGGCCCACCAAAGGAAAAACAACCAAGTTTAAAAAAAACTTGGGCAATTTCTTTAATACTTGTTTTAACAGTCATTCTTTTAAATAGCTTAATTTATGAAGTTGTGTATTGTTTTGCGATTATATTAATTAAGGTTAATAAACCAATACCTAAAATCAATAGCAAAGATATTTTTTTGAATTTATCTTGAGGAATGTAAAAAAGGATTTTTTTTCCAATATAAGTACCCACAAGTCCAATAACAAACAAAAAAGGAAGATAGATTAAGTCATGTTGGTGAATGTATCCATTTTTGAAATAAACAAAAGTTCGAGTAGAATCAATTAAAAAGTCGATAAAGGCAGAAGTGGCAATAAAAACATTCTTTTCCAAATTAAAAGCAGCCATCGTTAGTCCTCGAATAGCGCCACCCGTTCCTAACAAACCAGCTGAAAATCCTGATAAGACTCCTCCAGTAATGGCGTTTTTGGGATTAGGGGTAATAATTAAGCTCTTTCGCAATAAAAAAACAAGACTTAAACCTATTAAGAATAAAGCCAGTATAGTTTCTAAAAATGTACTGTTGACCAAAGTAGTCAAAAGGCCTCCAATAATTACAAATGCCACAGAAGGCAATCCGATTTGGAGTAATAGTTTTTTGTTGAGTCCGTTTTTAAATAGAAAAATCTTACTCAAATTACTTGAAAAATGAAAAATAGCGGTAAGTCCTAATACCGAATGAAAATCAAAATAGAGATTACCAATAGGTACGAAAAAAACAGACGATCCAAAACCGCCTATTGTACCTATGACTTCTGCTAGTAAAGCAAGGATTAAAAAAATATAATTAATCTTGTCCAGAAAATATCGATTTGAATATTATTAGCTATTTTTTTCTTCCAATAAAGTTATCAAATCATCGCTTTCATTTAGTATAAAATCATATTTTTTATCATCGTTTGTTGTTATGCGAATACTATTGTCAGTTTTCAGAGCAGTTTTACGCTTTTCAATTTTAGAAATAGAAGCTAGCGGAATGTTAGTTTGTTGATTTTGAATATAAAGTTGGTGCGATTTGAAAATTAAGTTTTCCGATGTTAAGAATATTTTACCACCTTCAGCCCCTATACCTTTGAAAAGGTTGCCTTGAAATTCTTGTACAATTGTTTCATTAGGATTTAAAATAGGTATTGTATTTTTTGAAAGCGATGAAGTAAACTTATGACCAAACTTTTTTACAACAAACGGAAAAGCGATTCCCATGAAAAAACCAAAAAATAATCCTTGAAAAAGTAATTCATTTGTACTGTAAAGTTGATCTTCTGTAAAATAATCAAATAGCCAAAGAATTCCAATGTAAACAAGACCATTGAGTAATGCTAATAAAATCCGTTGTTTCCAATTCATTTTTACAATTTTAGGTTCCATATGATGGTGTTTTGTATAAAAATAGTGATATTATTTTAAAATACCGAACTTAAAATAGAGTTCATCGTAATTTAAATTTAGTAGTCATATTTATTGTGGTTGATTCTTTTTATAACCTATAAATTTGTCAATAGCAAATTTGTTTAAATGGACTAATTTACTAGATTTTAGCTATTTTAGAGTTGAACAAATGGGCAAGATTCAAGAAGATTTTAGATATAATTTTAAACGTATTATAACTGATTTTTAATACATCTTATTTGATTTTTTGATTAAAGCTGTTAAACCTAATATTGGTCCAATTGCGAGTAATAAATATAAATATTCAGGAGCTATTGTATTCGCTAGCGCATTTATAGTCTGTATGCTGATTATAGTTATAGCAAACCCTATACAATTTACAATTGTAAGAGATGTACCTCTTGTTGCTTCGGGTGCATTTTGAGCTACTAAAGTTGAAAATAGTGGAGAGTCTGCTATTACAACAAAAGACCAAAAAAATAAAAAGCTCAATAAAGTTATTATTGAATCTGTGGATAAAAATAGTGGTGATACGATACAACACAAGCAGGACAAGGAAAGTGCTGCCGTTGCGACCTTTTTTGGTCCTAATTTTAGGGATAATAAACCACTTGTTACACAAGCAAGTCCTCCAATGGCTATAATGAAAAATGATAGTAATGCTATTGGGAGTTCGTTGTTCACATGCTTTGTGTTATAGAGTTTAAGCATTACAGGCACAAAAGCCCAAAAGGAATACAGTTCCCACATATGTCCAAAATATCCAAAAGCAGCAGAACGAAAGTTATTGTTTTTAAAAACAGTTACAAATGCCGAAAAGTTCATTTTGGAACTGATTTTTCGGTAGGGACCATTTGGAACAAATAAAAAAATTAAACTACCACCCAGTAATGATAAAATAGAAGTGATGTACAGTACATATTTCCACGAAAGGGAACTAGCGTAATTTTTAATGAGATGAGGAAATGCTGTTCCTATAACCAAAGCTCCAACTAAAAATCCTAGTGATTTACCTAATCCTTTTCGATAGTAATCGGAGGCAATTTTCATGCCTACGGGGTAAATTCCTGCCAAAAAGAATCCTGTTAAAAATCGAAACATTAGTATTGTAGTAGGAGTAATTTCAGGGAGTGTAATAGCTATATTGAAAAGTCCCGCCATAATAGAACTAATAAAAAAAACCAAGGAAGGCGAGTAGCGATCGGAAATGGTAAAAATGGCAAAGAATAAGGTACCGGATATAAAGCCAAATTGTATAACACTTGTTATATGTGCTAAGAATGAATCATCAAGTTGTAAGTCTTGAATAAGATTTGATACAATTGAATTTCCGGCAAACCAAAGTGAAGTGCAGAGAAATTGCGAAATGACAATTAATGGTAAAATCCATTTCATTTTTTAAGTTTTTAAAGAAGTCAGCGCTTTTATCATCCCCTTAAAAATAAAACCATGAAAAGGTAATACGGCATACCAATACAATCTTCCCATGACACCCAGTGGTCTGAATGTTGCTGTTTGAATTAATTGATCACCTGTAATCTTAAATTCAAGCCAAGCCTCTCCTGGTAATTTCATTTCCGCAAAGAGTAACAATCGTCCTTCTTCTTTATTAGCATACAATACACGCCAAAAATCCAATGCATCACCCGCATTTAGTGAGTTTTCAGATGTTCTACCACGTCGTAAACCAACACCACCAACAATTTTGTCTAAAAAACCTCTGAGACGCCATAAAGCGTTTCCATAATACCATCCATTTTCACCGCCAATACGCCAAATATTATTCAAACATGTAGCTCTATCAATGATTTTTCTTTTTCTAACATCTTTAAAACAGCCATAGGTTGGTACATTTAAAAATTCAGATAAATTAAAATTGGAATTACTACTGATAAAAGCGTCTTTCCAACTAGAGACAACGGCGTTACTTTCAATTTTATTAAATGCTTTTTTTAGTGCCTCTTCATAGGATATGGGGGTAATATTCAATATTATATTGAGATCTTGATTGCGACAAATCACTTCAACTTTCATACTGCTTACCAATGCTGTTGCCAATTTGTAGGAGGTTGAGGTGACAAAATATAACCAGTATGACGAAAGCCTTGGAGTCATTACAGGGACTATATATATGAAACGTTTTAAATTTCTAATCTTTGCCAGTTTTAACAACATCATTTTGTAAGAAAGTATGTCAGGTCCCCCAATATCAAAATCGCGATTATAAGTTTGTGGGTTGAATAGCGCTTTGCTTAAAAATTGTATGACATCTGTGATACCAATGGGTTGGCATTTGGTATTGAGCCATTTGGGAGCTACCATTATGGGTAATTTTTCAACCAAATCACGCATTATTTCAAAAGATGCACTTCCGGAACCTACAATGATCCCAGCTCTTAGGGTCGTCAAAGAATATTTGCCTTTGCTTAATTCAGTTTCTACATTTTTTCGTGAACTAAGATGTTTGGAAAGAGTAGATTCATTTACAATACCACTCAAATAAACAACTTGTTGCGCGTTTGTTTTGTTAACCGCTTTTCGAAAATTTACTGCAGATATCATTTCTAGCTCTTGGTAGTCTGTTGCTGAGGCCATAGAGTGTACCAAGTAATAAGCAGCATCTATATCCTTTGGTATTGCCGATAAGGTTGATGCATCCAATAAGTCCAACTGGATTATTTTTATTTTGGAATGTATGGAGTCGGGAATGTGAAATCTTTTGCTATCACGAACACAACAAACGACTTCATGTCCATTTTCAATTAACACGGGGAGTAGTCTTTTACCAATATAACCTGATGCACCTGTAAGCAATATTTTCATGTTGATCCAACTTTAATATTGTTTTAAATATGTTGAAATAAAGAAACATCAATTTACGAATAATTATAGAAATTATTAACCGGAAATTACACAATATTTTGTTTGATATGTGTTTATATTTAAAGTAGTATTAAAAAAAAGAACGAGTACCCCCGTTCTTTTAAATGATATGTAAAATTAAAAACTATTTTATTGCGATCCTTTTTTAACAACCTGTTCCACTACGTTTGACATGTCAAAACTTTTACCACCTTGAACTGGAGGATAATCGATTAAAGTTTTTAAATGGAAGTTCATCTGTTCACCTAGTGGTGCCATTAACCAAGACACTTTCTGCATCAAATGGCCATAAGCATCTTCAGAACTATAACTTTCAAAAGGATCCATTCTCAAATTGAAAACATAGGGAACTGTTCTTGGTTCTACATTACCATAGTAAGTCTCTTTCCAATTGAAATGGAATTTCCAAGGCCCCATTCGCACAGCATT
Source organism: Flavobacterium chuncheonense (assembly GCF_042686145.1). Lineage (NCBI taxonomy): Bacteria > Pseudomonadati > Bacteroidota > Flavobacteriia > Flavobacteriales > Flavobacteriaceae > Flavobacterium > Flavobacterium chuncheonense. Next base: position 147,846 of record NZ_JBHUPC010000017.1, read on the forward strand.
TAATTTACTTTCATAGTAATAGAATAGTAAATCCCTTTTGGATTTATCGGTTTCCCCTTTCCAATAGGGTAGGTTATTGACGCCATCGATATATTGTTTCTTTTGTTTCATCATTTTGTCAGCTACATTATCAACACCTGCTGCAGCTGCTAATGATGTAAACATATCCATATGGGCTTGAATACCGTTTTTTATTTGTCCGGGTTGTATAACGCCTGGCCATTTTATCATACTCACTACACGAACACCACCTTCAGTAGTACCCATTTTCTCTCCACGGAAAGGTGTAGTACCACCATGAGGCCAAGAATTATGTTCTGGACCGTTATCAGTTGAATACCAGATGATAGTGTTTTTATCCAATCCTTGATCTTTTAACCATTGCAAAACTAATCCTATATCGTGATCGTGTTGTAGCATTCCAGATCCGTGGACATCTGCTTCAGATGTGTATTTTTCTGCAGCATAACGCCATTCGTCATTTAAACGAGTGTACAAGTGCATTCGGGAAGTGTTTAACCACACAAAAAACGGTTTTTTATCATCTTTTGCTTTTTTCATAAATTTTTCAGCCATCGGAATTACTTCACCAGCATCAAAATTTTTCATACGTTCTTGCGTAAGTGGGCCTGTATCTTCAATGCGTTGTTTTCCTACTTTACCAAATCTTGGGTCGTTGGTACCATCTTCTTTGTTGCTTGCCCAAGAATGGATAACTCCACGTGTTCCGAATTTCTTCTCATAATCTTCAAGGTTTCCCGAATAGGCTTTCGCAAAATTTTGATAGTCACGTTGCTCCGATTCTTCTTGAGTGTTTAAGTGGTACAAGTTGCCGTAAAATTCATCAAACCCATGTACTGTTGGTAAATGCTCATTTCTATCACCTAAGTGGTTTTTACCAAAGTGCCCAGTGGCATATCCTTCATCTTTTAAAACTTCCGCTAAACATGGCGAAGCAGCTTGAAGCCCTAAAACGTCACCGGGTTGCCCTACCGTAGTCATACCACTTCTAATAGGGTATTGACCTGTAATAAATGACGCACGTCCTGCAGTACAACTAGGTTGTGCGTAATGGTCGGTAAATTTAATCCCTTCGTTACCGATACGATCAATGTTTGGAGTAGTATAGCCCATAGTACCCATACCATAAGCACTTACATTTTGCCATCCGATATCGTCTCCCCAAATAACCAAGATATTGGGTTTATCTTGAGAATAGGCACCGAAGCAAAATGCTAATAGAACCGGAATAATAGTTTTTCTCATAATTTTTATATTTAATATTGATAACTCTATTTATTCTTTGGATGGGGCATAGGTTTAACTATCTGGGAACGGAGTAGTTAGTTATACCGAATTTACAAAAAAAAACACATTTAGCATTTAATTTGTGGGATTTTTTCTTACTTTTTTTAAAATGAAGATGTATTCCCCTTTTAGTTTAGTTTATTCCATAAAAAAAAGCCCCAAAATGGGGCTTTTTAATTGTATATAAATAAATCAAATTATTGTTTGATTACTCGCACTGGAAAGGATTTACCTTCAGCAGTCACAACAACATTATAAGTTCCTGCAGTTAAGGCAGACATGTCTAATTGTGTTTGTGTAGTATTGCCAACTTGTACTAATACTTGTTGACCTAACATGTTATAGACAACTACTTTTTCAATATTTTGAACAGCATCTAAGTTTAATACAGAGGTAACCGGATTAGGATAAACTTTAAATGAAGTACTATCAAAAGTAGAAGCACTTAAATTTTGATCAACAGTAACATCATCGATATAGATTGCACGGTTAGTACCACTTAATCCATGTCGAAATGCAACATAACTATTAGTACCTGCAGGTATAGCTACAGTGTATTGTGCGTATACATCTGTTAAATTTATTGTTTGTAAAGCAATAAATGTATCAGCATCATTTTGATCTGACATAGTTCCTACTTCCAAAGAATATCCCGCAACAGAACCACGAGCATAAAAAGTAATGGCATTTGAACCACTTGATAAGTTGGTAGTTTCAGGAGAAACTAATAAATAATCTCCAGATAAATCTGATAAATTATTTAAAATGTAAACATTTGGCGTAGAATATGAAAAGGTACTTGAAAGTCCTACATAACCATAACCTGAACCTCCAGTTGTTTCGGTGTACGTCCAACAAGATGGAGTTGTAATATTATTCGGACTTCCTGCAGGAGTGGTATCAAAGTTTTGAGAATATGGTACTGTAAAAGCACTACATGGAGTAGTAAAAGTGACAGGTGCTCCCCAGTTACTATAACTATTAGTAGAACATTCTGTACGCATATATAGCTCATACGTTGTATTAGGACTGATACCAGTGTTTACTGTTAGACCATAATCTCCAACAGAAATTCCTGCACCAGTTGGTTCTCCTAAACCAGGAGCTTGGATTACATATTGAAAATCAAAAATTGAAGGTATGACATCCCAATCAATATATACCGATGATGTGGTGATATTTGAAACTACAATGTTAGTAGGAGGAAAACAAGCTGGAGCTTCGTCAATACGTATATCATCGATTGCCATATCCCCTAAGAAGTTACCACCTCTTATACCTCTAAAGCGAACTTGAATGTTACCTGAATAAGTACTTAAGTCGACAATTGCTAATAACCAAGGGTCATTTTCAGAAGTTTGCTGCTGACCAACTTTTACAAATACATCATTTGTCCAAGTTGTCCCATTGTAAACATCTACGTGTAATTCTCCCATTGAAGAACCATACATATGGTAAAAAAATTGTAGAGTAGGAGATGTTAATGTATTAATATTAATTACTGGCATATACAATTCTGCTACTGCTCCTGAAACACCACTGTTTGCTTCTGTAAAGAAATAGTTGTAGCCACTGTGCGCAAAGAATGGTCCTGTATTGGCACTATTGTTGGTTTGATTAATAGTGTAAACATTCCAGCGGAAAGATGCAGTTGTTCCAGAAGGTGTAGTGTTCCAACAATCTGAAATATCAGCACTTGTAGTAGATGCTGCATTATCAACGTTATAAAAATAAGGTGCATTGATAACCGCACAAGGTGTCTTGAAACGGATAGGACCTAACCATGTGCTTGATTCAGTACCACAATCACTTTTTAAATATACATCATAAAGAGTATTTGGTAAAAGACCTGAAGTAATTGCTAAACTAGGTGTAGTATTTTGTTGTACAGTGGTACCGGTACCTTGAGTGAATCCTATAGCACCGTATTCAATTATCCAATTTGTTGCAGTACCAATTTCATTCCAAGTTAAAGTAGCTGATGTAGCTGTTACATTACTAAATGTCAAACCTTCAGGTTCAACACAAGTAGGTGTTAATTCTAAAGCAAAATCATCGAATGAAATATAACCATTTACAGTTGAACTTTGATTTACACGTACTCCAAAATAATAGGTACCTGTAGTAGTAGGTACAAATGTTGATTTTACACGTGTATACCCTTGAGTTGAAATATTTATATTTTCTCCAAATGGAATATAGGTAGCGCCTATTTGAGAAGCACCTAATGAATTTTGAATTGTGTTTACTAAATAGTCAACCGACCAACCTGTTTGGTTATTACTTTGAATAAAACTCGAAAAATCATATGAGGTTCCTGCAGTTAAGTCGAAACCAATTGTCCACATGATATCGTTAGTTGCATTGGTTTGCGTACGTAAATATTTAGTTCCAGAATATGGAGAGCTCGAAACGGGTGAATTTGTTATTGACGTTGCCCAGTCACCGATTTCCTTAGACCAGCAACTTGGAAAATAGGTTGAACCAACACTTGGTAATCCATCAAAGTTCTCATTCCATGGCAATGTACTAATTGCTGCGCAAGTAGTTTGAAAAGTATAAGGCCCTGCCCAAAAACTTTCCTCTGTACCACCACAGTTTGTTTTTATATACAATTCATAATTTGTCTCTGGTGTTAAAGTTGCAGGTGTCGTAAATGGATTTGTTGTGGCTGTATTCCCACTTGCGGATTGTAGGGGTACAGAACCTCCTGTTGGTTGAATAATGTATTGCCAATCTGTAGCAGTGCCTGTCTGAGTCCAAGAAACAGTTGCATTTAATGGTGTAATATTCGAAAATAACACATCAGTAGGTGCAGGACAAGTCTGTGCAAATGTAAATCCAAATATTGGTCTATTCTTTGTTTCAAATGTTAATAGATTTGGAAGAACGGTTCCTGAAGCATTAATATATTTCGTACTATTATTATTTGCAGGATTGATACAAGAATCAGTATATTCGTATGCCCATGTGATAGTAGTACTTTGAGTGGCATTTGTATATTCCATGAATACAGCTAAATTTTGTGTTCCGCTATAGGCATAAGGTGCAAGTAAAGGAAATTCTTTCCATCCTATTGTATTACCTACAATTGGAGCAGGATTACTGTCAAATACTAACGTTGCTGTTGCCGTTTCTACGCTCCAATCTAAATCTGCTGTACCCCAATCAATAGCCGATACTTCTTTTAAGTAAATTTTAAAATTTGGAGTTCCTGCCATTGCATTACCTGCTAAAAGACGTTTGAAATGCATACTGTTTAATGTTTTTCCAAGTATGGGTTCCAAATTTTCTTTTGGTAATATTACTGCAGTTCGATTATAGGCTCCTGCAGCGGGTATTGAATACATTGGTCCATAAGTGTTACTTCCAGTTGTTGTAGAGTTACACGTATGTGTTGTCCATGTTTGTGCATCCATTTGCATGACTGCAAAGAACATTGCAAACAGAAAAATAATTTTTCTCATGATTAATAACTTTTATTTTTTGCAAAATTAAATATTTTATAACTGTTTGTTAAACAAATAGTTTTGTAATTAAATATTTTAACACAAGTTGATATTTAGTCAAGATTTTGTTAAAATTACCGAGTAAATAATTGAACTTCTACTTTTTTTTTTTTTATCTAAAAAAAAAATATTGATTTTTAATGAATATGATAATTATTAATTTCGTATTAAATTAAATTTTCGACATAAATACTTGAAAAGGATTGATTTAAGATTAATTTTTTATTGATTTAATGTGTTTTTTAATTTTTATAAAACAGATTACTACTCCAAGTTTAAAAGTTTATTATAATGGAATTCGTTTTGCGTTAATAGTAAGCCAGTTTTCAAAATTTTGCATTTCAGGGTTAAGTTCAACTGAAAGTTCTTCATTTCTTATACTGTTAAAATCATTATTGAAATCTCTTTTGAATTGAAACATATTACCAAGGTCGTCTGCACCTGGAAACCCGAAACTTCTGTAGGTTTCAGGAGTAACATTGTTATAATTGACTTTTATACCTAATGCTTTTGATAGTTTAGCAGCCATTTCGTCTCCGTTTAGTTTTTCGCCAACTATTCCAACTGTTTTATTCAATAATGTTGCTCCTTTTTTAAAGATACCATAGGCGCATTTTCCAATATCCTCTGCAGCCATACCGGCCAATTTTTTGTCATCCATAGGAAATGTAATGTAGTAGTGACCGTCTTCTCCCTTTTGAGGTCCCATACCAAAATGAATAAAGTTATCCCAATAAAACGAAGTCCGTAAAAAGGTTACGGGTAATTTAGCTGCTACAAACAATTGGTCTGCAGCTCCTTTACCGTCAAAATGGGGAACTTTGTATTTTCCCTGAAGAGTTGGGATACTGTCATCATCAAGAGGAACCCAATTTCTGGTATCTTCTAAAGTAGACCAAATGATGTGTTTTACGTTTTGGTCTTTAACAGCCTCTATGAAATTGATAACTTCTTGGTATTCTTTTTCGGCAGAGTAGTGTTCCCAAAAAAACGTCACAAAATAGACCCCATACGAACCTTCAATTACTTTCTTTATACTAGCGGTATCGTCAATATCAGCCACAACAACCTCAACTCCTTTTTCTTGTAATGCTTTAGCTTTATCGGAATCTAGGTTTCGCGTTACAGCTCTCACTTTAAATCCGGAATTAGGATCTGCTAATATAGCGGCTACAAGTCCGCCTCCTTGAGCTCCAGTTGCTCCAAAAACTGTAATAATTTTAGTGTTATTCATTTTTTAAATTTTAATTATGCTGTACAATATCCGCCTCAGGGACAATATTATGAACAGGTTTTATACTTTTTAGATAACTGAATATGGCGTGGATATCTTCATTTTTTAAATTGATAAAACTAGCCCAAGGCATTGGTGGTAGTAATAGACGACCGTTATCCAAACCTTTAAATTTTCCTTCGGTAATGGCTTTTTTAAATTGTGCTTCTGACCAATCGCCAATTCCTGTTGCATCAGGTGTTAAGTTTGCTGCATAAGAAGTCCCCCAAGGGCCTTTACTAGCTGTTAAATCGGGGTAAAATATAGCAAATCCCTCTTTGGTTAAATCATCAACGTTAATAGTAAATGGTGGACTGTCGGATTGAAAACCAGATAATAGTAATTCGGGTATAATCTCAGGTCCTTGAGCTCCCATACGTTTAGGAGAATGACAATCGTTACAACCCATGATATTTACAAGATATTCTCCTTTTTGTATAATATCTTCAGTTTTTTCGATTGGAGTTGCAGAAATATCAGTTGGTTTTTCCTTGCTTTTTTCGCAGGACGTTATTACAAGTACGCAACTTAGAAGTATTAAGCCCATTATCAATAAAATATTTTTTTTCATTTTATTACATTTAAAAGGTCGATTCCACTTATCTGCATTCTTAATAATTCAACTCTTCATTGTGATTATTGCTAATTGTTATTACAGAAAATTTTGGTGATAACCAATTCATGTAGTTTCGGAGCTGAAAACTATACTATTGATAAACAGTAACGTACTCAAATTTACAAAAAAAAAGTATAAGTTATTGATATTTAAGTGTTTTAGTGCTTAAACAAAATAATAAAAAATAAAGGATGTTGTCTATTATTTAATTGTTGATGAATGCAATTCTATATCTGCAGTTTTCCAAGCTGTTTTTAATTGCTCATTGGTTAGTTGGAGGTTTACATCATCATGAAGTAGCGTATAAGCAGTTTGTAAGCCGTGTAAGGCCCACCCATTTTTTGGAAATTTTTTTAAATCTTCGCTGTAAGTTTGAATGGCAGTTTTGTATTGTTTTGCCTCCAGTTGTACAGCACCTAAGTGGTGTCGTACAGAAAAGAACCAATCAGGTGGTTCATTGTAATTTAAAGCATCTTCTATGGCAACAGCTCTTTTAAGTAGTTTGATGCTTTCAGTATATTTTTTTTCCGTTGCTAAAATTTCGGCATTCAATATTTTTTCCGCAATTTGTACAATATCATACACCGAATTTATTTCCCAAATAGAGATTGACTTTAAACTTTCATGACCAGCTAGTTCTTGTAATGAAGCTAGTTCAGCTTTCGCTTTGCTCATTTCACCTTTACCTACATACGCCATGCCTCTAGCATAATGCTCAATTGCTTTAGGGTATTCTAAATCTGTAACTTCGTTTTTAAAAGCTAGTATTGTGTCCCATTTTCCAAATTTAACGTAGACAAAAAACGGTATGGCATAATAATGTTGTAAAGTACTCCAACCTGGTTCCTTCATAAGTTGTAGACTAGTGTTTTGCGATAATGAATTGGCAGCATCTAATGCCCATTTGCTGTTACCTTCTAATGTAGCTGTTGCTACCAAAAAATGTTGGTTGTGTGGAAAATAGGCGAGAGGATAGACACCTTGAGCATGGCAATTACTAACATAGTTACTGTCAACCGCAATTGCATGCAAGTTTGCCTTTGTCCCCTTATGGTAATCACCTGTTCGTATATAAATGTGAGAAGGCATATGGACTAAGTGTCCAGCTCCAGGAACCAAACCCTCATCATATAGTTTAGCACTGTTTAATCCTTGTCCTGGATTTTTGGAGGCTTCCACAGCATGGATATTTAAATGATGGATGCCACAATGCTTCGGACTCTTTTTTAGTACGTGATTGATGGTTCTTAATATCTCTGGAGTCCATTCTTTTGGATTACCTTGTTTATCATACAAATCCCATGGATGTAAATTCATTTGCGACTCGGCGTAAAGAAATCCTATATCAGGGTCATCTGGATAATTTTGAAAGATTTTGCCCATTTCAATGGCATATTTTTTATCCAAATCACTTCGATCTTCCACCGGTAAAGCTACGTATCGCGTTGCTAACGCATGTATCAAATCTTTTTCTACAATAGGAGTATTTTCGTTAAGTAAAGCTATTGCCTTTTGGATGGCATTGTAGGCTCTTTCATAGTTGTCAGATTCCATACCGGCATTATAATTGGGACCTAAAACATATGCATATCCCCAAAACGCCATCGGACTATTGGGGTCGAGTTGGGTAGCATAATAAAATGATCGTGTTGCCTCTGCATGATTGAAACCATAAGCAAGTACCATTCCTTGATTAAAATATTGCTGTGCCAGAGGTACTGAAGTTGTAATGGTACGATTAAAATCACCTAGATTTTTAAATAATGGTGCTGTTTTTCCCGATGTATACCAATCTTTGTCGGTTGTAATAGGCATACAAGATACTTTAGCAGTTACTTTAGGAACTACAATTTTATTTGCTTTTTCTTTTTTACAACTACTGAACAAAGTTAAGAAGAGAGCTACTAAAAGTAGTATTCTGGTTTTCATGGCCTGATGGGATTAAAACCCCCATTACTTTTCAGGGTAATAGGGGAAATAAATATTTAGGAAAAAGGACTAATATTCTGGTTCACACGAAATAAATTTTGAGGATCCCATTTTTTCTTACAGTTTACCAATTTCTCCCAAACTTCAGGAGTATACGCTTGTTTTACACGGTTATCGCCTTCAGCACTCAAGAAATTTACATATACACCTTGAGCAAATGGTTCTGTAGCTTTATGGAAATTTTTGGCCCATTCTATCGCTCTTTCATCATCACTTTCTTCACGCCATCGGGTGTGAATGTTTAACAAAAAGGGTGTTTGTCGGAATGAGAAAGCTGTAGCATCAGATGCAATTCTACTTGGAGCACCTTCCATGTGAGGAATAAAGATTTCACATTCTGCTGTAGGTAGAGAGTTGCCATATTCAATAATGGAATCAATACAGGCATCGGATAATGATTTCAAATGGTGTGATTTCCAATAATTTCGCGCGCCATGAGTTACGAGTCCATCAAAAGCAGATTGCCATGCAGTCCATGGGTGCATTGCAGAGCCATCGCCAAGGGTTTCTCCAAAATCGCGTATTGGTTGCATTAATTTCTTACCCTCTTCTTCGTCTCCAAGCCATACAAATGGGACAATGACCACTAATTTACCATGATGTTGTGCGTCTAAAAAGGGTAGTGGTGGTGCATGGCGTACAACCAACCAAATGGTCATGTCATCGGACATATTGCGTACATAATCACGGTGAAATTGTAAGTACGCTTTTGCGTTGTCAAACGATTTAATAATTGGTCCGGAATACACTTGTTGACCAATTGAAGCCGTTTTAAAAGTAAACGAAGTTACGACGCCAAAATTTCCGCCTCCACCACGAATTGCCCAGAATAGATCGGGATTTTCGGTTGCATTAGCTTTTACTATTTTTCCTTCAGCCGTTACGATCTCTGCTTCTAATAAATTGTCAATGGAGAATCCATATTTGCGACTAATCCATCCAAATCCACCTCCAAGTGTTAGACCTCCTACACCAGTGTGTGAAATAATACCCGATGAAACTGCCTGTCCAAATTTCTGTGCTTCAGCATCTATGGCACTCAGTAAACAACCGCCTTGTACAGTGATTTTTTGGTTCTCCGGATCTACTTTTATTCCTTGCATTAGGGAAAGGTCTATTACCAATCCATTGTCACAAGATCCTGTTCCAGCGGAATTGTGACCCCCTCCTTTGACTGCTAAAAGTAAATCGTTTTCTCGAGCAAAATTAACCGCTTCTACCACATCCTGTGTTGTTTTACATTGTGTAATAAGCGCTGGTTTTTTATCAAACATTGCATTCCAAATCGAACGGGCTGCATCGTATCGTTCATCTGCTGGAGTAATGATATGGCCTTCAAAATGCGATTTGAAGTCTTCTGCTGTAAATTTAGTCATGATGTTAATTTTAATTAGTGTAAAACATTACATTTTATACCCAAGAAAAGTGAAGTAGGTAGCCTTAATATTTTACAAAGAGATTGTTGGGAAGTTATACATCTACTTAATAAGAGACGATGGATTGTTAAATTTCAAATTGAAACAATCTAAAGCGATATGCCATGTTGGTAATCATGTCAGTAAATAGATTGTGGTCTGCTATAAAAACTCTATTTTAATTTAATTAAAATAGAGTTTTTCAATAATAAACCGACTTTATTACCAGTATGTAATCTCTATTGATTTAAATAGTAAACAAAGTTAGGTATTGTAATATTGAAGTTGTTTTATTTTAAGTGTTTTAATTAAATTTTAACGTAATATGTTCATTATGAAAGATTTATTTGTTTTTTAGGTGCTTTTTTTATCTTCGCCTTTTAAATACGCTTTGAAAAATCGAATCTGCTCTTTACAAGCTTGCTCAAAAAGAGCACTTGGGTAATACAATAATCCAAAATGACCACCATCAATTTCAATTAGTTCTTTTGGTCCTTTCGCAAGAGAAAAAGCGTATTTAGCAACATCTGAATTGGCACCTTGTATTTCATCTTGTTTTGCAACCATCATTAAAACAGCAGCTTTTATATAAGGCATGCAGATTACAGAATTGAATTTAACAGGAACCTTAGGCGTTACATAGGTCGCAGTATTAGTCCATAGCGTGTTAAAGCGACCACCATATTCAATGAACCATCGAAAGGCAGTAAGTGGTTTTAAAAGGGATGGAATACTTTTTTGGTCAAATGAAACAACAGGCATTGGACCTAAAATAGTTTCGGGAGTATTGACATCACCATTATAAAAGGTATTTTTTAAAGTTTCGAAAAGAGTCCCATCAGCATCTTTTGGAGGTATTTCTTTCCCACACGCTGGTACTTGAGCCACTACGGCCTTTACACGGGCATCCATAGCGGAAACAAAAAGTACTTCATCACCACTCATACTATCGCCCCAAAATCCAATTTGATTAGTGTTTATGTTGGATAATGCTGTCACATAATCTATGGCATCGCGATAGCCTCTTGCTTGCGTCCACCTGTTAAGCTCTTGTCGGGGTTTACCATCACTATTTCCTAGATTGCGATGATCGTAAAGCAGCACGGCAAAGCCATTGGAGCAAAATCTTTCGGCAAAACAATCGGCAACCATTCCGGATATAGTAGCAGAATACCCATGCGCCATTATGATTATGGGATGTTTTGAAACATTATTGGAAGGAAGGTAAAGTCGACCTCTCAGAGTTGCACCTTCCGATGGAAATTCAACATTCTGGAACATAATTACTTTAATTTACAATTAGTTTAAGTATTACGATAGTATTCTAGAGGTGTTTTTTAAGTTATTGATTATCAAATAAATTTAAGAAAAATTACGATAGCGTGTATGGTTGACTATTTAATTTAACATCTTAAAAATTTCTTTTATAAATACTGTGAACTCTAACCTCTTTTCCATAAAAACTTTAGCGTAATAGATAAACTACTATGTTTCTTATTCGTTCCACTTTATTTAAAAAAAACTTGTTGTTATATTTTATTGTTTTACTTTTGCAGAAATTTAAAAACAGTCTAAATAAGAATAACTATGAGATTTTTACTTTCCTGCATATTTATATTGAGTTTTTTAGGTGTTTATGGCCAAGAAGCTCAAGTGCAAGGTCGCGTTGTAGATAATCAAAACAATCCAATCCCTTATGTTTCAGTAGTGTTAAAAACAACTACAAAAGGTACTCAAACAGATGGAAATGGAAATTATACCCTTACGAATATTGAAGCTGGAAGCTATACCCTTCAATTTTCAACTATTGGTTTTACTACCATAAACCGTTCAATTGTAGTAACAGAAAATGAGGTAGTGGAAATTAATATAGTTTTAGAACCTACTGTAGAAGGACTAGATGAAGTAGTCATTACGTCAAATAGGGTTCGTGAGACTTTGGATGAAGTACCTTCATCAGTTTCAGTTGTAACAGCTGCACAAATTGAAAACTTAAGTCAGACTAGTACTAATATTGCCGATGTATTATTAGAAGTACCAGGTATAGCATTAAGTACCAATCAAACCAGTAGTACAGGTCAAACTTTACGTGGTAGAAACATGTTAATTTTAGTTGATGGTATACCACAATCTACACCTTTACGTAGTGGAGGTCGTGATGTGAATACTATTGATCCTAGTACTTTAGAACGTATTGAAGTAATAAAAGGAGCAACGGCTATTTATGGTAACGGTTCTGATGGAGGAATTGTGAATTATATTACCAAAGGAACACATTCATTAAAGAAGTTTGAAAGTACCACTAAAGTTGGAAGTGATGGTGCTTTAAAAGGTATAGATAAAACGGTTGGTGCAAATATTACACAAACCTTTGCGGGTAAATTTGACAAGTTGGGTTACGTTGCTAGCGGAACTTTCAGACAAACTGGAGTCTTTAAAGATGCTAACGGAGAAGTAATTTCACCATATTATGGTATTGGAGAAACCAATCAATACAGTTTATTTGGGAAATTAAATTACAGTTTCACCGACAGACAAAAAGTAGAATTGATGTATAATTACTTCAGTAGCAATCAAAATTCGGATTATATCGCTGAAGTGGGAGAATACGGTGTTAGGCCAACAATTGGAGTAATAGGGGAAGACTTAGGAGTTGACCAAGGTAACCGCTACAATCACAATGCACAATTAACATATGATTATATCGATATTTTTGCGGCTACAGATTTTAAATTGAATTTGTATGTACAAGATTTTAAAACAGTTTATGGTTTTACGGATAGTTTTTACAATCCAGATTTAGGTTTTGAAGGTGGTCAATCTACAATTATTTCGAGTAAAAAAGGTGCACGCTTTAACTTTAATTCGCATTATAAATTTGGTGCAGTTTCTGGAAATATTTTATACGGAATTGATATTTTAAACGACAAAACTGCTCAAGAACTAGTTGATGGTAGAGGTTGGGTACCAGAGATGAGCATGACCAACTTTGCACCATATGCACAATTGAAAACAATGTATAAGGATTTGGTTTTAAAGGGTGGAATTCGCTTTGAAAACATTGGAATTGAAATTCCAAACTATACCACACTAGTTCGTTTTAATCAAGGTGCAACTACGCCAAGTGGAGGAGGAGTTGCGGTTTCAGGAGGTGATTTGGATTATAACGCGACAACTTTTAACGTAGGGTTACGTTACAACAAATGGTCGGTTTTTAAACCGTTTGTTAGTTTTTCACAGAGTTTCTCTATTGCCGATTTGGGTAGAACATTACGTTCGGCTACTGAAAATACGGTAAGCCAAATTAATTCAGAAGCTGTAATTGCCAACAATTACGAAGCAGGATTCAGCAGTCGTTTTTCAAACACTCATGTTAGTGGTTCTTATTTTATCAGCACTTCAAAGTTTGGCGCTACTTATCGTGAATTGGATAGTGGAGTATTTGAAATTGCACGCCAACCAGAACGCGTTTATGGTTTTGAAATGGCTGTAGATACAAAATTATTTAAGCATTTTAATTTAGGTGGATCTGTTTCTTTTGTTGAAGGAAAAGTAGATGCTAAAAATGATGGAAATTATGACACTTACATGAATAGTGACCGTATTGCGCCTTTGAAAACCGTAACCTATTTAGCCTACAACTGGGCGGATAAATTCAATGCACGTATCGCTTATATTTATTCGGGTAAACGCGATCATTTTGAACCAAATGCATCAAATGATTATACCTATGGTCAAGGGCCAGTTTCAAGTTTTAGTTTGGTTAATTTTACTACAAGTTACCAAATGAGTCCTTCTACTAAAATTGGTTTAGGAATTGAAAACTTGTTAAATGAGGATTATTACAATTTATTGTCACAATGGGCAGCTCGAAATTCTGATTATATAAAATCAAATGGAGCCCGATTTAATTTATCATTAACGGTTAATTTATAAAAAAGTAAGCATCCTGTAATTCATTTTACAGGATGTTCTTTTTGTAGTATCATTGCAAAAAAATAAATTTTAAAGTGAACAATCGTACCTTACTTAAATACCATTCAGTCTTAGGCTTGTTTGCAGGACTTTTATTAGTATTAATGGGACTTACTGGAGCAATTTTGATTTTTAATGAAGATATTGATGCTGCATGTTTTCAAAAATATGAGGTAAGTGATACATCGAATGTAATGTCTTTGGATAAAGCTTTGGCATTGGTTCAACGTGAATTTCCTATGTGGGATACGCGAATTGTTCATTTTAAGAAAGGAGAAACCATACTATTCAATTTACGAAGACCAGAAGAAAGGCGTTTTGTTTTTGTACATCCTGAAACAGGTACTTTACTAGGAAATATTGATGCCAATACAACGTTTAGTAAATGGGTACTTAAATTGCATTATTCATTACATGCAGGACTTGTGGGAAGAATAGTTGTCTTAATCACAGGGATTTTATTTTTTCTTTCATTGTTGACAGGTATTCTACTTTATCGAAAAGTAATTGTAAAAACTTTGTTGTTTAAAATAAAAGTCAAGCGTTCTCACAAGCGTAATTTCTATTCTGCCTTACATCGTTATGTTGGTGTTTGGGCGTTAGTAATGAATTTGGTTTTGGTTATTACAGGATTGTTTTTAGCCTATAAAGTAGTGCAATCGGGGTTGCAACAACCTAAAGAACCCACTACACCTTTACTACAATTTTCATTGGATAATGCTTTGGAAAAAGTACAAAAGGAATTACCTGATTTTTCACCAACTTATATACGCTTACCAAATAATAATAAAGCCGATTTGATATTCAACGGTGTTTTTGAAAATGATCCTTTTTATTTTAGTGAATATTACAACAAGATTGTTTTAGATGCTAAATCGGGAGCAATAAAAGAGATTGTAAGGGTAACAGATACTTCTTTGGGAAATCAATTAAACAGTATGGTGTCACCACTGCATTTTGGGCAGTATGGTGGATTTTGGATAAAATTATTGTATTGTTTGGCAGCACTCTCAGGACCTTTTTTATCCATTTCGGGATATATTATTTGGCGTAGTAAAAAATAATTTTATACACTATTATTCGAAAAGAATGCTATTCGAAAGTTTACGCATCAGGAATTTCAGGTTCTACTAGTTTTTTTAATTTTTATAATGATTCTTGCTAACCCAAATAACACATTTCTGCAGGAATAACTTCTGGAATGTTTTCTTATACGATTTTGATTTCTGTACCGCAGGATACCGCTTTAATGGCTACAGTGGTTATCATTTCACCTGGTAAATTCGGATTGTCAAAAGTGTCAGAGTATTTGATGAATGCGTTAGGTTTTAAATCAAGAAAAGATCCACCAAAGGAGTGTTGACTTCCAGTTGAAAAATTAGTAAATGACATTTTGTAGTGACCACCAATTTTTACTTCCATTTGATGGACTTCACATACAAAACCATACGGAGGAAACCACGACGCCATAGCGATTGGTTCTGTAAAGGCGCGATAAATTTTTTCAGGTGTTGTTTTAAACACTCTATGTAAGGTAATCGAATTATTAGCCATAATTATTTTTTAAACTAATTTACAAAAAAGAAGTTTTAAGAGTGTAATGGCTTGTATTCTAGTTGTTTTAAAAAAAAATAGCAGTCTTGGATATTCTAGACTGCTATCAAATGATTATATTTTTTTATTTAGCTCTTTTCCAAATCGCCCCATTTTTAGTGGAAAATTGCTTTAAAACACCACGTTCGGTAAGATGATGTAATACAGCTTCACTTTCTTTTCTTGGGGTTTCTGTTAGCTCTGAAAACTCACGAGCGGTTAAGGTTTCAAATTTTGAAAAAATTGCTTCCCAACTTTTTGAATATGCTTTTTTTGAAATATCGGGTTGAATTTTTGCGATAGCTTTTTCATAAATGACATAAGGTTGTGAACCGTAAACCGTTTCTTTATTTCCAGAGTTGTTTATGAAAAATAGTGTTGGAAAACCTCTCACACCATATTGGCGTGCCAGCTTCAAATCATCTTGAAATAATATTTTGGCTTTACCTTCAAAATCAATTTTAAGCTGTTTGACATCTAGGCCTACCTTTTGAGCTGCAAGGGCAATATTTTCCCATTTGGCAATGTTTATTTTTTTCAAAAAGACCATTTCTCGCAGTTCGCGTAAAAATAGAAGTGCTTTATCGGAGTCTTGTAAACTTGCAGCTTTAAAAGCAATAGAAGGAGGATAGGAAGAATCAAGTGGATCTTCTAGCCAGATGTCTCCATCAATAGGCATATCATAGTAGATGCTTACTTCATCCCAATGGTGTGCCACATCCGATGGTTTGCTGATACCGCCACTATTGTAACTCCAATCGGGTAATAACCCACCCATGCGGTATTCAATTTCAATTGCAGAGTTGTATTCTAATTTTAGTTTGCGCAATTGTGGTTCTATGCCCCAACACGAAGAACAAATAGGATCTGTAAAATAAATGATTTTAACTACTTCGGTATTATTTTGTTCCGATATAAGGGGTTCTTCTATTTGTAGGTTAGGTATTTCACATACCCCCGTTTCAGGGTTACATAAAAGCGGATTATTAGTTGTTTCGTTAGTCATAGTTTTTGTATTGGGTTGGCCTTGACAAGCAATAATACTCAACAAAGAATAAAGCATGGATAGACGTTTAATTTTGTGTAGCATTTTCATTTGTTTAGTAATAGTTTAATGTGCTTTGTAAATATTTTCTAGATTTTTAAATTCTTATACAAAGCTATTACGAGTCCATTGTATATTTGCTATGAGTTTCCTTTTGGATACTAGTTTCGTCGAAGAAACTATATACAACCAATCATAAGAGCTATGAAAAAGAAAGCAGTTATCAATGATACTCCAATTTGTCAGGTGCGAATGCAAGCCATAAATGATGCTATTAGTATTTTATCAGGTAAATGGAAGTTTCCCATTTTAGGAACATTAATATCAGGAAATAAACTAGGATTCATGGATTTGTTAAGAGAAGTAGAGGGAATAGGAACTAAAATGCTCGCTAAAGAATTACAAGATTTAGAAATGAATCATTTAATCAGTCGTACCGTTTTGGATACAAAACCTGTTACGGTTGAATACGCGATTACGGAATACGGTGAAACGCTTACGCCGTTAATTGACGAACTGGCCAATTGGGGAATCGCCTATCGTAAATCAGTTCTTGCTGATAAATAATTTACCTTTTACGATTATCTTTTAAAAAATAGTTTATCCTGTAGCTATAGAGTTAAAAGAAAAACGGTTTGGTAACTTACCAAACCGTTTTAGTATAGCTATTTTAGCGTTTTAAAATGGTGTGTTCCCAAGAAAGACCACTTATATCGGTTAGCTTTACTTTATAGATTCCTTTTGGAAGACTTGCTAAGTCTTTATTTTGTAATCTAAGTTTCGCTTTAGCTCCTAAAGGGACCACTAAGCTATGTTTTCCTGCTTTTACTTTAGCAATATAATAGTTGAAAACATTATTTTCGTTTAGCTTGGATAATTCTTTTGGTGTATAGGACACGATTGTTTCATTCTTTTGGTTCATGAGTTCAATACCGATTACCCACGAACCGTAAACATCTACTCCTTCTGTTCGATACACATCAAAAGAAAGTTCGTTTTGATCAATATTTCCATCGGTAATTTCTAGTTTTGGTTGTACCGATTTATTATGTAGTGGTCCCCACAACCCACCATGAAAGATTTGATTGGTCGTTAGGGTTATCCCCAGAATGATTAAAGCTCCGACCAATACGAATGTTGAGATATGAATTTTATTAAGCGGTAATAATCCAGATCCCAACCATTGAAATAGTTTCTTTTGCGTAAATGAAAATTGTTTTTTCATAAAGTAGTAATCCAAGGAATAGTGACTACTTCCCGTTAAAAAGAGAACAAATCCACCAGCTATTCCCAATACTCCGATTTGCCATTCATCGAGACAAGTAGTACCAATCCAACCCGAACCAAGTAGAATACCCATTGCAAGCCCAAATACGCCAATGCTCATAAGGCGAGTAAAAAAACCAAAAATGATGAATAATCCAATAATTCCTTCAATAATGGTAAAAGCTACCATATTAATCCATAAAATATCGGGGTTTTCAACTAAGTATTGAATGATGGGTTTTATACCTAAAGCATGTGGTAAAAAGTGATTGAACTTTTCTCCGATATATCCAGCGATTTCAGGATCAAGTTTGTCGGATAGTATGGTTCTTCTCCAAAAAGCGGAAAAGTACGTCCAACCAATAACGAATCGTAATGCTAGAACAAAGAGTCCTGCATCATTTTGTAAAATGTTGTTTTTCATAGGATTTGATTATCTTAAATTAATAGTAATAGCAACTAAAAGTTGATTAGTAGAGGAGTAAATATTTAATTACAGATAATCTTTGAAATGCTGATAAAGGATGTAAAAAGGAATAGGTAAAACCTTTTGGTTTTGTTTGGTAGGAAGTGCTAGATTGGGCTTCCAAGAAGTAATAGAAAAACGAAATACTTCACTATCTTGAAAATTAAGTGCGAAATTTTCTCTAACGGACTTTTCAGTAGTATCTTTTTTGTTCGCGTCACCAAATTCCTTGCATACGGATTGGAAAGTAGTTTTACTTTTGTTACTGGTTTCCGTTTGTGGGATACCCAACTCATCTTGGATAAAGTTTCGAACCTTACAAGGCGATAACAATAAGAATAAACACAACACTAAAAGTGTTGAGAAAGAAGTAAATGTTTTTATCGTAATTTTTTTCTTCACTAAGGCAAATATAAAAAAATACAGAAGTTCAAACTGTTATTGTTTTCTTAATTTAGTTAGAAGCCTGCAATACGTTCAATGAGCCAAAATGCAGCCAACGAACCAATGAAATAGGGCACAATTTTTTTTGTGTACTTGTTTTGCGGTATAATATTTTTAGAAAAATGCATAATAAGTAATGCAACAGTTACGAATGCAATTTGCCCTAATTCAACGCCAATATTAAACATAGCCAATGCAAGAGGAACTTCACTTTGTGGCAAACCAATACTTTCCAAAGCTCCTGCAAATCCAAATCCATGTAAAAGGCCAAAACAGAAAGCAACCAACCATGGTTTCTCACTCGTAATAGTAGGTTTGTTTTGTTGAACTTTTAAAATTTCTACTGCTAGGAAAACAATACTTAATGCAATAGCGGCTTCTACCGGAGGACCAGGAAGACTTGCAATACCCAATACAGAAAAACTAAGGGTTATACTATGCGCAATGGTAAAGGCAGTAATAGTTTTGAGTAGTTTGCTAAAACCTACCGTTATAATTAATAAAGCTAATACAAATAATAAATGATCAAATCCTAATAAAATATGTTCTACCCCTAAAATGGTATAGGTTTTTACAACTTGCCAGCTATTTTGACTTTCAGGAATGATTACCGTATTGTTAGTAGGTTGTAGTAAAAAAGTATGGTGCTCTCCATTTAAAAAGCGAATATCAACTAAAACATCTATACGAGTTGTACTTAGATTGTTAATTCGTAAACTAGTGTTTGCAAGACTTTTTTTTCCATCCAATTGGTACACATACAGCATAAAAGCTTCCAATAGTTTAGGTGTACTTGTTTCTTTTAAGGTAAATGCCGCATCAAACTCAGGTTGTACATTAAGTACTTTGTCAGTTGTGCGGGGTACTTTCCATAAAACAGAGTATGTTGTGGATGATTGTTGCTGAATTTGTAAAAAACCGGGTCTGATTTCGTGAGCTTTACAAATTGTAGCACTTAAGCTAATTAAAAACAAATAGAATAGTTGAAGGTGTAATCTCATAAGGAATTGTAGGTTTGTTTAATTGCTTCAGGTACATTTTTTGAAGTAATTTGAACACGGTACTTTTTTAATAAATCCTGATAAACCTTTTCTTGTGTTTCAATTTCTGTTCGGTATTCAAATTCTTTTTGAATATAAGGTTTGGCTTCATGAAACGGAGCAATTTTAGAGGCTTCTCTTTTCGAAATGTAAACCAAATGCGTTCCAAAACCTGAATGTATAGGTCCTACCCATTCATCAAGCGGTAGTGCTTCTAAAGCGGTAGCAAAATCACCACCAAAAGTATTGTCAATTTCGTCTAGTGGGGTGTCTTCCCAGAAATTGGCTAAAGAAAGTTTTAGTTTACGGGAATTAGGAATGTCATTTTCTTGTGTTAACAGAGTTTTAGCAGTCGCTATTTCTTTATCCAAAATGGGCTCACTATTTAAGAATAAAACTTGTTGAAAAGTATACGAAGGAGGTAACTTAAATAGTTGTAAATTATCGTTATAAAACTTTTCTAGCTCCGCATCAGTTGGAGGATGTATAATTTCACTCAAATCGTTCGAAACGGCTTCCATTTTTTGTGCCAAACGTCGTTTTACAATAATATCATTGTGATCTAAATTCAATTGTAACGCTTCGTTGTAAAAAACTTCTTGACGTAGATATTGATCCAAGATGGCCTTGATATCAGTATCGTTTGGTTCCCGTTGCCATTGATTTTTCCAATTGGCAACCAAAAAGTCATATTCATCATCATCAATTACAATCTTGCTTTCAGATGCAACATCTTCATTTTTTAAATAATAAAAGCCAAAAATTAAGAACCCTAAGCACATAAAATGAACTAAGGGTTCTTTGAAAATTTTTTTCATAAACAAAATAGATTATTTTTTAGGTTCGTACCAAATAGGAGAGGCCCAAGCACGTTCAACAATTTCTTTTTTAGTGTCATCTGGGAATTTTACACCAGGATTTCTTATTTCATCATAAAGATTCCAACGCGCTGTAGGTAATTGTAATACACGTACGTAGTAAAACGCATGCTGATTTGCATTAAAAGTAGGATCTTTCCATACACCCATTAACTCTGCGTCACCTTTTTCGGTGTTAAATGCAGCAGTTTTTAAATTAATTGGTGCATTGATAGGAGTTACAGTACCATTAGCCTGTAGACGATTTCCAGAAGCTACAACATTAAAAATGGTGTCTTTAATTTGACCATTTTCAACCCAACCTTTTACAATTTGAATACGGTCTAAATTGGGTCCTATAGGATCTTTAATTGCCCATAATAAGAATTCTGGTGCTGTAGTGCCAACATAGTTTTGCCCCATTGGCACTCCTTTAGCATAACCATCTTTTACCAATTCTTCATACGAATCGTATTTAGTTTTAAAACCTTGCCCTGCAAATACTCGTACCTTCATTCGAGGTCCTGAAGTGGCATATGTTTCACGATTGTGCATACCATCCCAAATCGCTTCACGAGTATTTGAAGTGGCCCAAACAGCAGTTAATGCTCCAGGACTAGCGTGACGCGCATACAATTCCCCATCTAATTCATTTTTAGAGCGATCAGCAGCATTTCGATCAATCATGCCGTGGCTTCCTACTTTGTAATTGTCTTCCTCAACGTTACTAGGTGTTCCATTATGGCTGTCAGTTCCACCAACAAATCCATATTTAAAAGGATTGGTTCCCATTTCTTCTTCATACTTCAAACCACGACCTAATCCCCAGCGTACAAAATTTCTTTTTTCAAATACACGACCATTGTATTGTTGAATAGACACTGCATTTTCAAAGTCTGCAAATTCATCACTTGGCCAAAAATCGGGAACTACTTCAGAATTACCTTTCACTTGCATCATTTCGATAAGAGGTTCCATTGATTGGCGGGTTTGAATGTACTCCTTTGTAATCGGATTTCCGCTCAATGTTTTTTCAGTAAATAAAAAACCTTTACTTTCATTAGAGTTGTGAGGTATACAGAATACTTTTTTTCCTTGATCTCTTTGCACCTTCATCCAAGCCCATAATTGTTCTGGATCGGGCCCTTCATTTGAAGAAAATGGTACTTCTGGTACATTAGTATCCCTGAAGAAAACATTTCGGTGTAAATTAGCAGTGTTAGGCGCCGAGGTCCACTCATAAGCATGAATGGTTGTAAAAGTTCCAGGTTTGTAATTTTTTTCAGTCGCTTCAAAATTTTGCTTCCAAGACGATTTTGCCGCTTCTGGCCCTTGGTAAAAAGGAGGATGTGGGTCTCCACCACCTGCCAGTACATCTAGTACGTATTTTTTGTAAAGTCCTAATGCAGTTTGTAAATCTTTAGCTTCGCGCATTTGAACTGCTACAGGATGATCATAACCAGCTGTTCCTTCATTGATTAAAGTATAGGTTTCAGCTAAAAATTCCGAGTGATCAGTTACAGCACACCAATCTAACGGACGTTTCATTTTATGCATACTTCCATTTACCATCATTTCTTCACCTTGCGCAAATCGATAAGCATCATCAGGAGTAAGACGAGTACCTCCAATAAAAGCATCCATTGAAACTGCAGTATGCATGTGTTGCTCTCCAAAATAGGCTTCTTTTAATTGGTTTTCAGTGATGTCGTAGGTTATTCCGTTGTGGGTATATTGGGTTTGATCAGGTTTAGGGGCTTCAGTACTGCTCTCTTTTTTTTCATTGTCTTTTTGATTACAAGATGCAAGTAGTAGAATGGATAAGATAAAAAAATGTTTCATAATGATATTTTTTTGTGAAATATTATGATTGAGATAAACATCTGTTATTCAGTATTAAAGGTAAGTTTTTTTTTTTTTGTAGTCCATTTTTTTATGAGATTTTTTTGTAGAAAGGATGTTTCTTCAAATCATAACAAATCAGGTTGCGAAAAGAGGTAGTAATGTAATTTGGAATTACGAAACAATTATCGTTTAAAACTATTTTTCAATTGATTGAATTTTTCAATCGTAGCAAAACGAATTTTTTCTTTGTACAGTAACCAACCACCGATAGCTCCGAGAAGACTTCCTATAGCTATTTCAACAAATCGTAAAGTAATTAAAGTAGTGGGCGAATTGTAAATAGGGTTAGCCGCTTCTGCGAGTAATATAGTCATAGGAGTAATGAATAAAACCGCTATAGCATATTGGCGTACAATAAGAGTTTCGACTATAGTTTGAAGAAGAATTATGGTCAAACAAATTTCCAAAGGTGTTTTGACAACAGTTATAATGAGCCAAGTAAGTCCAATCCCAATAAAAGTCCCGAGGATTCTGTGAAAGGTTCTTTGCCAAATATGATACAGAGAGGCTCCCTGCATAACAGCGGCACACGATATTGGAATCCAATACGGATTGGAATAGTGCAACAATCTACCGATAAGTAAGGAAAGTAACATAAATCCTCCCATTATCAATGCTTCCCAAAAATCAGCAGCAGGATTTTTTTTAAAAACAGGTACAACTGGACTGGAAGCGATTTCTGGGTCTTTTGTAAATAACAGAAAGGTATACAGTATTGCCAAAATAGCCGTAAACATTGTGCCTAAACCTAAAAGTCCAACTTTTGTAGGAATCGTACTTAAATTAAAAGGTTGGCATATCGCCATAGCGGCAATTAAAATGAAAAAGAAACTTCTAGGTGGAGCGGTTTTGTAGTAGAGTATAATCCAATGCACCACCATAGAAAACACACCTAAGGCAATAGCAGATACAATAGGGTTGAAACTAAACAATAATCCGAAAGCAAAGGATACCATAAAACCAAACGAACAAACCATTACGGTTAGTATTCTATTGGTAAAAGATCCCAAATCGGGGAGGTATAGCATAACCAATCCACTTAAACAAGCGGTAAGACCGTATTGCAAATTTCCAAAATACAAACCAACTAATAGCGGAGTTCCCATACTTATGGCCACCAAAAAGGGAATCGGCCATTTTCGATTGGTTTTTTTAAAAGTAATTAAGTGCTGAAATTCTTTTTGTATTTTTTGGTTGAAACTCATTTAAAAATGCAGTAGTATAACAGATGTTTTAAAGTTTAAATGTACACAATTTATTGATTCCCCTTTTGTTTCTTCAATTGTTTGTTGTGTTGTCTTGTAAAAACCCTATCGCTTAGTGTATTCCATTTTTCTCTAAATGCATTCCATTTTTCTTGTTCTCCATTGATTTCATAGTAATATGGATTAAGAGAAGAAATATCATAGATGATTCCTATAGTGGCACCAACAATAAAGCCAATACCAATACCAATACCAACACCTTCCAATACTGATAATAGGTTAAAATCAGAACCATATAAACCGAAAGCACTACCAATTATTGCACCTTTACTTGCTTGTTCAAGGATATAACCTGCTGTGCTTTTTGTTTTAAGTTTTCCAATATCTTTTAATAGAAATACTAAGTTATCACCGCTGTTGTTTAAAA
Organism: Flavobacterium chuncheonense; assembly: GCF_042686145.1. Classification (NCBI taxonomy): domain Bacteria; kingdom Pseudomonadati; phylum Bacteroidota; class Flavobacteriia; order Flavobacteriales; family Flavobacteriaceae; genus Flavobacterium; species Flavobacterium chuncheonense. Next base: position 172,179 of record NZ_JBHUPC010000017.1, read on the forward strand.
CAAGTGTTGAATCAGTTGCATAGATATATGTTCCTTTGCCTATTTTTTTATTATTTAAGTCATACACTTTTACATTAAATTTATATTTTCCCCAAGAATCTTCTTGAGAAAAAACACTTAAACTTAAAAGTAACGTAATGATGAGGAATAAATTTTTCATACCTTTTAATTTTGAGAGTAGATTTAAAAGGCATATTAAATTTACGAAATTTTACTGTATTAGTAAATTTCTAATGGATTAAAGATTGATTTAATTTTTAATAGCAGAACCAATTACAAATTCCCCTAGTATTTCATAACCTTTTTGAGTTTTGTAAGACGCTATAGAATCTAAATACTCTTTTTTAGCTGCTGTTTTTGTTGTTTCATCAAACCTTGAGTAGGCCAATGCAACAGGGCCTCCTAAAAAAGCAGCTTTGCAAGCTTCATCTGCAGTTGAATAGTGAAGTAGTGTTTCAATTTTTGCTATTTCGATAGCATTAAACCCAGCTTTTTCAAAAGTATACTGCAACACATTACTTTCTCCTAAATTGAAAAACATAGGACATACATCAGAACTCACACGAGCATCCACAATTGGAAAAATTTCAGCCCATCCACAATTTTTGCGAGAGCCCCATATGGCAACTACAACGCGTCCACTCGGTTTTAAAACTTTATAAATTTCAGACAAACACTTGTCGGGATCGGGTAAATACATGAGTCCAAGTGCACAAGTAACCAAATCGATGCTTTCACTAGAGATATTTAAGTTTTCAGCATCCATTCTTTCAAATGTAACATTCTTTAAATGTTTTGCGATTACGGTTTCAGAACCTATTTTAACCATTTCATCTGAGATGTCTGTTGCGATAATTTTACCCTGTGGACCAATTTGCTCATGCATTCTAAATGTTAAAAGTCCTGTTCCAGCGGCTATATCCAGTATATGATCACTGGGTTGAATATTCGTTTTCGATAGTAACAAATCATGTGCGGGTTGTAATTGCTTCTGCCATGAATGTTCATAATAAGCAGCAGCTTTATCCCATCCGTATCGTTGTACCCTGCGTTGTAATTCTGGTTTCATAACGTTATGCTTTAATGAATTGTACCTGTCGAATGCAATTTTGGGCATTTGCAAAAACATCTAAATAGGGACTGTGTCGATCAGCTATGTTTAATAAAGATTCAATTTCCGATTCAGTTGCTGTACTTTTAATAGTAATCATATAACGAATTTCGGAATAGCCCGGAGCAGTATTGGACGTGCCAAAAAGAGCACCGTCATCATAATCGGCTTGTATTTCAACTTCTAAACTATCAATAGGGATATTCATTTTAGAGGCCCACATCATATAGGAAATGGCCAAGCAACTTCCTAATGCAGCACGACCTAAGACGCCCGGAGTTGGTCCTGTAGCAGTACCACCTACTTGTTCCGGCATATCGGTACGAAAAGTCCAATCTCCTTCAGTAATTTCACAAGAAAGCCCACTAACAATTCGTGTTTTAGATGTTCCACACCCCAATCCGAGGGAAGGTTTTAAAGTTAAGGCCTCGCTGATTCTCTCAAACTTGTTCTTGATTTCCGCTTGTTCTTCCATAAATCGTTGCTTTACTTAATATGATTTTATTTGTAAAGTATTCATTTACAGTTATAAAGGTACGATTTTTTAAAAGAATAGTGCTATTCGGTGTCAAAGCCATCAAACTCAAGAACTTTATATTGAGGACAATGGTTTACCACTAAATCAAAGTGTGTAATTCCATCTATTGTAGTAACATATTGTTTGTAGTTTTGGGAAAGACTAGTATAATGAAATTGATAAATATAATCTTTTATTTTTTCAATTGTCAAGTTGATGGTTTCAGCAGTATTCTCGAGACTTAATCCTTTTAATTCCAATTGAATCGATTCTGGGTTTAGAGCAACAATATTCTGAATGGGTAAAGCATACGATTCCAAAGGACCACAAAATAGAATTGCATTTTTATGAATTTCAAATCTTTGATCATTTCCATCGCATCTATCATATATAACAAATTGATTTTTTAATTTTCGTAAGCTGATGAAATGATTAGGAAAACTTTTTAAATGTTGTTCATATGATGGAGTATTATTTTCGATGGCTTCAAGAGTAGTATCCAAAGAAATAGAAAACCTTTCTGTTGTATTCCAATTGATTATTTTTTGATAAAATGTTGAGTTTTTGGTTGTGTCAATAAACAATTGATGTTGTGACAAATCTAATGAAAGTGGGTTATTGTTTTCAAGTATTGTATCGATTGTGTTTTCTATTTGAATAATATCCACAGAAGTATTGTCTAATTGTGATTCTGAAACAGTAGATAGCTTTTGGCTACAGCTGAAACAAGTAATTAAAGAAAGAAGTAAAAGTGTTTTAATGTTCATTTGTTATCAATAATATTTTTTCAAATTATGTTGAAATATACTAAAAAGTAGGATAAGGTTGAATATTATTTGTAAGAAAAATTAAAATATAATTTAATAAATGGTTAAATTTGAGAAACTTAATTGGACAAATTGTTCTTAAAATGGAAAGGTATGAATTTAAAAAAAGGTTTTCATTGGAATATTATAAAACAGTTTCCAACTTTATTTTTTTTACTCACAACGGCAATTGTCTTTTCGCAGCAAACACAAGATACTACTAAGCTTTTGAACGTTCGTTATGGAAGTAAAGGTTTTGAATTCCAAACAAAAGATAATAAATTTTTATTACAAATTCAGAGTCGTTTTCAGTTTAGAGTTGCTGCTCCATATGATCAAGATCCAGTAACGTATGATGATATTGATTTAAAAAACCAACAAGCTTTTAAGGTAAACCGTGCGCGTTTGAAAGTAGGTGGACATGCTTTTGAACCTTGGTTAAAATATTATTGGGAATATGAGTTGAGTCAATCCAATTTATTAGATTTCCGTTTGATGATAGAGAAATGGAAATGGTTAAGTTTAAAAGTAGGACAGTGGAAGGTTGAATATTCTCGTGAGCGTTTTATAAGTAGTGGACAACAGCAAATGGTAGAACGCTCTTTAATCAATAGACCTTTTACGGTGGATCGCCAACAAGGAATAGAGCTTTACGGACATTTAGATGGTAAAGGACCTGCTGATTTTAATTACTGGTTTGCAGCCTTAACAGGTACCGGACGTGGAAATAGAGAAAATGACGATCGCAATTTGATGTATTTTGGTCGTTTGCAATGGAACTTTATTGGTGATGTTCTCGATTTCACGGGTGGTGATTTGGAATTCCATGAAAAACCTTCGGCTAATATCGCTATGGCGGCCATTACTAATAGAAGTCCTTATACGCGTTTCTCACAATCTGGAGGTGGTAACCTAGAAGGTTTTGAAATCGATAATGCAGGACAATATCGCATCAATCAGTTTAATGTAGAAACAACCTTTATGTACAAAGGTTTTTCTTGGCAAAGTGAATGGCATCATAAGTATGTAATAGATCGTTTGAATGCTGATACCAAAACAAATATGAGGGGTTATTATGTACAAGCTGGGTATTTTTTCCATGAAATAGCCGATTGGTTTCCAAAAAACTTAGAAGTAGCCGGAAGGCATTCAGAGTATAGACCAAATACCGATATCCAACAAGAATTACAAATGGAATCTTCTCTTGCCTTCAATTGGTTCTTTAACGGTCATAAAAATAAACTCACTAGTGAAGTTACCTATTTTGATTTTCACGAGGCGAGTTTACCGTATAATCACGGTTGGCGTTTCAGATTGCAATGGGATATATCGTTATAATTTTTTGTGAATGTAGACAACTGGAACACATGCAATTGCTTTATTAATCGAAAGATTTAAAGAATTTTTAGAATGGATTAATAAACGGAAATCGTCAAGAAAACCATTGTGGTAATTAATAAAAGGAATAGTAAGGGTAAAATAAACTTTAACCATTTGTCAAAACCTATTTTTACGATGGCTAAAGCTGCTAAAATTAAACTTGTAGGGTTAATCAAGTAAAACAAACCCATGCCGTATTGATAGGTATCTACTATAGTTTCTCTACCAATAGCCACGGTATCAGCAAGAGGCGACATAATAGGCATGGTTAATACAGCCATTCCAGAAGAAGAAGGCATAAAAAAGGATAAACCTCCGTAAATAAAAAGCATAAAGTTGGTAAATACCCCTTTATGCATTCCTTCAGTAATGTGGCTGGCATAATACAAAACAGTGTCGCTAATAAGACCATCTTCCATCAATATGGTTATGCCTCGGGCTATACCAACAATGAAAGCTACGCCTAGTAATGTAGCGGCACCTTTTACAAACTCTTCTACAAATACACTTTCTTTAATTTTAGCAATAAATGCAATTATAATAGCACCTACAAGAAACGTGGTTGTCATTTCAATAAACCACCAATCCAAGAAGGAAACGCCAACAATCATTACAACAAAACTTAAAGAAAATACCAATGTAATAAGTCGTAATCGATTGGTGAATGTAAGATTGTTGCTTTTTTGGTTTATGCCAAAAAGGGCTTCCAACTCTTCTTTTTGATCGTATATTAGCGATTTTGTTGGGTCAGCTTTAACACGTTTGGCATATCGTAAGATATAAAGTATGGTAATTACCAAACATACAATCAACATTATAATTCGATTTTCCAGTCCAGTTGTCCAATTGATTCCTGCAGCATCTGAGGCAATAATAGTTGAAAAAGGGTTGATTGTGGAGCACATCGTACCTATACCAGAACCTAAAAAAATACAAGCAAGCCCAACAATGGCATCGTATTTGGCGGCTAAGAATACTGGAATTAAAATAGGGTAGAAGGCCATCGTTTCTTCAGCCAAACCGAAAGTAGTACCTCCTACAGCAATAAGTGTAGTCACTAAAATAATTAAAATGCACTCCATTCCTCGAAGTGTTTTGGACATCCAAGCAATTCCAGCATCAAATGCTCCGGTAAGATTCATAATGCCTATCAAGCCTCCAATAATTAGAATTAAAAAAATGATATCCGATGCGGCTATTATTCCTTTTATGGGCGCTTTTGCTAATGCTAGTAAACCTTGTGGTTTTGAAGTTAATTTTTTGTAAGTATTAGGAATTGCAATAGGTTTGTAAATAGCACCGCTGGTAAATTTTTCAATAGGAATTTTAATGTTGAGGTTTTCTAAAGTTTCTTGCGTAGCCGGTAATGCAATGCTTTTTGCTTCGCTATTTTTTATAAAAGTATTGGTTGTTGCATTATACGCCAAACTATCATATTTACCGGCAGGGACCAACCAAGTTAATACGGTTACAACCAAAGCAATTAAAATAAGGATAGTGTGCGCTGTAGGGAATTTTAATTTTTTCATATTGCTATGCTTTAGGAATATAAATCATAAAGTTATTTTTTCAATAGTACCTGTAAGGATACAAGTTGCTTTTACGGTATTGTAGATGGTTCCAAATTTCTCAATATTTTTTTGTAGCAAGTCGAGGTTTAAATTAGCATCCTGACTATAAATCTTTAACACGTAATGAATTTCATCCATTTTAGGTGGTTTTTCTTGGCGAATGGCACCGATAATAATTTCCGCATTATAATAGTCAAATTGCATTAAATTGGAAAACCGCTCTACATTTTTGAGAATACAAGCCGATAATGATCCTAAAAATAATTCAGCGGGATTCGGTAAACTATCAGAGGATTCTGCCGTGATACCAAAATCAATTTTAGATTGCTTAATTTGTATGGAAGCATTTTGATTGCCTACAGTAGTAGCTTTTACGGAGTAATTCATAAACAATTGATATTAGTGGTAATACTCAAAATAATTGTACGGAAAATCAGCATTAACAAATATAATCTATTTCAATAGAAAGTAGTTGTACGATTATGAAAAAGAAAAGGTTAGTTGTAAGAAAGTTGAAGTGAATTTATATTTTATTTTTTTAGGTACTATTGTACCACAATTCATTTGCTGTCCGTTAATTTTATAAATTAAGTTTTGATGTTCTAATTCGAAACCAGTTCGAACAATTCCATTTATACCTTGACTGTTTAATAACACAATATAAAAATTATAGGTTTCATTTTTAGCAATAGTGGTTCGTAATGAAGACCTTTTGTTTTCTTTATTATTAAAAAACATATTAATATCCAATCCATAATTAAATAGCGAATCCTTTTCAAATGTCATTTTTTGAAAGGGTAAGTACAGTTGAAAATTTATGGAGGGAGATGATTGGATTCCGAAGGTTGTGATTGGGAAATCGATTGTAAGCTCTATTTCTGATTTTGTTTTGTTGGTTATACTAGTCCAAAAAATAACATATACATACTTTTTGCCATCGAAATCAGTATAACTTAGACCTCCTTTTGGATAACTATTTTGAATCGTAATTCCATTATTTGTAGAATCAGTATAGTTGAATTCTGTATGAAAGTTTTGCCCCATAAATGTGAATGAGAAGCAGAGTAAGACTAAGGTTAATATACGTTTCATCAGTTTTGAATTTCTAGCGGTTTAGCGAAATACATTTATTCTTTTAATCCCAATAGTTTTGTATGAAATGATAAACCAAGCCATTTTCAGGATCTATAGCTAAGTAATTGGCATTCGGATATTTATTACAACGATAAAAAGTACAATTTTTAATATTTTTTATTTCATAGAAAAATGAAATTTTTTCTTTCATTTTAGGTGTTTTTTCTTCAATAAAAGTAAAACTATCTAAGATTTCTTGATCAACAGAAAGAACAACTACTTTATCTGAAATATCCGGAAGTCTCGTGTTTATTTCAGTGAGAAATTGGAATAACGAATCTTTATTGGCTTTATATTTATAATATCCTGAATAGAAATTTGGAGGAAAATTAATTTGAACGCCATTTATTTCCTCGGTCACTGGAATAGCTTTATAGAATTTTTTAATTGATTTTTTATCAGATGTAGTGAGTGATTCTAAAGTATAGTCTAATGATTTTTTCCAAGCTTTTTTGGAAAAGTCTTTTATCTCAGATTTTGATACTTCAATTAGTTCCTTTCCTTCATTTTTAACTTTTTGGCAGGAATATAAAACGGAAACAAATGATAAGAACATTACGATTTTAAATTTCATATTATTACATTTAATCTTTAGGGTTAAATTAATTCCAAACCTAATTAATAATGAATTGCTTTAATTTGATTTTTTCAATAGAATATCAAGTTCTAGGTATTTGTCTTTCATGATACTCAAAGCAAAGGCCGCTGCAGCGATGAATACCGATTATTGAATTTTTTAGAATATTCTTTCAAGTTGTCGTATAGTACTTTTTATTTGATATGTCTATGGACAGTAATTAATAACTTGGTTAATTAGGTTTTATTATTTCAACGGACGCGTTTGACCTTAATCGATAAGCAGTAGCAGATGTTACTTCTTTTTTTGTTAAAACAATGAAGTTCAATTCTGCTACAGTGTCAATATTTTCAATAGGTAATAGATAGTTTTTTCGATAAATATAGAAATTAGAATGAGTAGGAGATTTCTTAAGTTTTTTGGTATCCGTTATTTTACCAAGTACAATTGCAACATAGTTTTGATTTTCATTAGGAGTCTTGGGATTAGTCAAAAATTGTTGATCATTAACATTTATTTTCAAACCAAACCTACCATCTGTTTTAGGTAGGACAATTTTGTTTTTTCGTGTTGCTAATAAAATTGTATCGTTTTCATAAAACATGAAAACTTCTAGATTATTAATTTTCTGTTTTTTATGGTTATGGTAATAGTGTATTGGAACGTCATTTGATTGAGCAAATGAATGGCAACCTAAAAGTAATATAATGATGGACAGTAGATTTTTCATAAGGGATACCGTTGTTATTTTAAAAGTTAGAAAATATACTGATACTTTTTAGCGAAGTAATTTTTAACCATTAAACAATTTGTGTCGTTTGATTGCTTTTCCCTTTCGCAATTGTAGGGCGTGATAAAAGCTTGGAACATCATTGGTCCATTTTTTTAAGGCTATGATTATTCCTATGATTTCAATTCTTGTAGCTAATCCTAACCAAAAACATAAATTGAATAAAATAACAGATTCACCTTGAATGATAATTTGAACTAATGTAGCAAAAAGTACCAAAGTCCACAGCTTTGCACCTATAGTGTGTGTCGCAATTTCTTTTTTAAATTTTATATAACTTACAGCATAAGTTAAACTCTCCACTCCGATAAGGAGGAGCAGTTTTAATGCATTTGATTTAAAGAATTCAGGACATTGAATATACGTTGCAATTGTAAATGCAATAAAAAAGAATTGATCAATAGTAGAGTCTAAGCGTCTTAGTTTCTCAGAAGAAACATTGTATTTACGAGCAATTATACCATCAAAGATATCGGTGAGTAATCCAATACTTAAAAGTAGTACTGCTATAAAACTATAATATTCAAGTTGTAAAACACTGAATACAATTATAACACATCCAATTGCTAGTCTTGAATATAGTAATACTATGGGAAGTTTTTGCATGAGATTACTTTTTGCGGATTATATGATTTTTTTTATGTTAGTTCCAAATAAAAGTAACGTTTCTTGAACTTTTTGGTAAGTCATAATTATTGCTAATGTACCTTTTAATAGCGGTAATGTCCTATAATTTTAAATTTAAAAAGACAATCTTCTAAAACTTGTCCATTACCAATATTATGAACGATTAAGTTGCGCTTGCCGTCTTTTGATATTTTGTTTACAACAATTCCTATGTGAGTTATTGCGCCTCCTAAATTCCAACAAACAATATCTCCAGGTAAATAGTCTTTAGCTTCATAGGTTATGGCTATTTCAGCACCTTTTCGTTTGAAAAAGGTCATCAAATTTGGAACCCTACGATGATCAATATTTTTGTCGGTTGTTTTAAGTCCCCAAGTTTTAGGGTAAGCATTAAAATTAGCTTTCATATCTTCGTGCACTTCCTTTTGCAAGTCAATACCCGTTTTGCGATAGGCTCGAATTACGACATCAGTACAAACTCCTTTATCACTTGGTACATCACCATTTGGATAGGCAATTGAAAAATAACTTGGATCATAAGTTACCTTTTGTTGAGTCAGTTCCAAAGCGTATTTTGACAAGTTGCTTTGTTTGATTTTGTTTTGTGAAAAGCAAAAACTGAAACCTAAAAAAAATAGGAGTAGTGCGATTTTTTTCATTGATCTACTAATATTTGTTACTATAAAATGGAATAATCACTACCAAGTCATTATTTCAAATATAGGGCGATTTTTTTCAATATAAATACTTTGTTTTTTAGCTGAAGTTGTATTTGAGTATTATTTTTTTAAAATTACTTCAATCGCCTTTTCCATTAATTCATCTTTACCTTCTCTTATACCTTTAATTGTAGGATTAACTTCAATATCAGGAATTATTCCAATTTTTTGGGTCTCCTTTCCATTGGGGTAATATACTCCAATTCCTGAAATCATAGTTCTTAGTCCACCAGGAAGCATAATTGTTGATACATTTCCGTCAGCTCCAGCTGTTGTACTTCCTATAACAGTTGTATTATCACCAGCTTTGAAAGCCATAGTGGTATATTCAGCTTGACTTTGTGATAATTCATTAATTAAAACGACTAATTTTCCTTTGTATGTTTTCTCTTCATTCGGTATTTCTAGATTATTTGTAAAAGTAAATTCTCCTGGGTTATTGATAGTAGCATTTGTAAATTTAACAAATGGAGTAGGTGTTGACATAAAATAGGAACCTAGGGTAAAGGGAACGAATGTAGAGGGGTAATTTCGAATGTCAATTATAATCCCATTTGTGTTTTCAAATTCATTTTTTATTTTATCGATATCGTCTTCTTTTATCGATTGCAGCGTAATATACCCAATGTTGTTATTTAACATTTTAAAGCATTTATCATTATTTTTTCTGTACCAACGATAAATAGCAAGACTATCTTTTGGGTATAAATTTAGAGTCTTTTTTTGAGGAATATAATTCCCAGACACAAACTCAATGTCAATATTGTTTGAGTTTGAACGTAAAAGATCTGCTGAAATATCTCTTAGCCTAGTCGGATTATTTGAGGCAGGATAATATTTAGACTTTTCTTTGACGATTTCGTCAATGGAGACCCCATTTATTTTGGTAATTACATCCCCAATTTCCAATCCAACTTCGTTTTTTAGTTCTTCGTTGTAGTAATCGGTTACCGTTAATTGATTTTCAATGAAACGAACATGTATTGGTGCATAATGAACACCTTTCCACTGGTCAATTTTATCGGCCCCACCCCATAAATTTGCATGTGTATCTTGAATGTCACCAATTATTTGAATGGCTGCCAATTCGTATTCTAATTCGTCTTTAGCATTGATGAAAAGCGGAATATATTCTTTTAATTTTTTGTTCCAATCTTCATCCATTAAGTGTTTGTATGGAAAAAAGTAATGTATCATATTCCAATAGCGGTACAGCGACAACAATCTAAAACCAGCATCAGGATAAGACATGTTTTGATATGCTTTTTCATTTTTAAAATCAGGATTTCCAACATCTTTTATCATCTTAATATAATATTGTTTTCCTTGATTTCGATTGTTGTATAGGTGTACTAGTTTGTTTTTCAAAACTTTATTTTGATTGTTAATCCAGTTTAAGTCGGGTTTTAAAAAAGCATTTACTTCAGTTGGTTGACAATTTTTACATTCCTCTATAGAACCAAGTGAGTTAATCCAATCGATGATGAGTTGATCTCTTTCTTTATGGTTTTCTATTACAATGTATTTTGGAAGGAATCTGAAAAGTTCATAATCCCAATTGTAGTTTCCTTTTGCAATTTCAGGATGATGGTATTTAAGAAAGCCCCAAACTCTTCCTAATAGTTCGAGGTTATCTATTTTTTTTGCAGTTAAATTAGAAAGTGAAAGCATCGATCCATTATCAAACTCAGTATCAAGTTGAGCTTTTGGTATTTCTCTTTTGACTTCCTTCAATGTTTGAATATCCTTATCGTCAATGGAAAGTGTAAAGTTATCAAACCAAGCTTCTCCTTTTCCAGCAAGTATACCTGCTACAAAAATAGATTCTGCTTCTTCTGGATAATCAAGAGTAATAGTATATTTCTGCCAATCTCGAGTTCCTGCAATTTTTTGATTTTGCATATTATCAAAAGCCAAAGAACTTCCATTTCCGTCGATTCGTAATAATAAACCAGCAAATCCATTTTCTACATCTTTAATTTTCATGTAGCCTTCGAGTTTTATTGTTTTGCCAATGTAGTTTGCGGGTATTTTATAAGCAATACAACCAAATTGACCTCGTAGTGTATCAGCAGTAATTTTTGCTGCTTTTTCTCCAGTATAAGCATATTTGTCTATTGCTAATTCATAAGCACCCCAATTCATCCATCCTTCAGAAAGCACTTCTGTTTCTTTTTGATTTTCAAATCCCAGATTAAATTTTTCAGAATTTTGAGCCTTACAATTTAATGTTACTATTGTAAGTAGAATAATCAGTTGTTTAAGCATCTCTTTAAAGTTTACTGAATAGATTAATTTAAAATTAGCTTTTGTTTTATTGATTTTTAAGACTAACCTAATCAAATATACAATTTACTTCAAAATTTTTATCACGTAATGTAAGATAATTCAACAAATAAAATAATTTTTTATTCATCACGTTTAGTAGCTTTTATTAATTGCTATAATTATTTTAAATTTTTCTGCTTTTAAAATTTAGATATAAAAAAGATTTGACCCCTAGTAGAATAGTTTACAGATACAATGAATTTTGGACAATAAAAAATTATCGTCAATTTATGAGGCTTTATTTATGAGCTTTAAATGTATAGGGAAGGAGATATTATTGTTTCGCATATTTGGCCTCACAGGATTCGATACAAGGATAATAAACAATTAAAGTGTCTCCATTTTGTTCAAAGCTATAGTTGTAATTTGGATCAGTACAATCAGCTGAATTAAAGGTCATTTCCGAAAAGGAATAAGTACCTAAAGTGGGGTTGTCGGCATCGATGGATAAATCACAAAGATTGCCATTTGACGTTATAATATTATTTTTTTTGAAAGTTATCGTTTTATCACTTTCTATAGGCATAAACGTACCGCTTCCATCACCAGGATCTACTAAAATGGCAACTAACTTCCAATTGCCAATTAAAGTGTTGTTTGGATTAACGTCATCTGATTTGCAGCTTGAAAATAAAATCCCAATTAGTGCTATAATTATAATTATACTTTTTTGCATAAGAATATTTTATTTAAAGAATTTTAATATTGCAAAACAGCAATTCCATTTTCACAGGCTACTCCACTAGGTTCCTGAGGTATTGAACAATCGCTCATGATTCCCCATTTTTCGTTAAATTTTTGCTGTGCTATGCGCAATGCTTCTATTTTTTCAAGAAAAAGTACGGTATCAATATTTATAGAGTAAGCGATATAACCAACAGGACCTCCACATGCCTTACTACCATAACTGGTAAAAGTCCATTCCGTAGAATTAGTGCAAGTTACACTATTTGCTATTTTTTCGATTTCGGAATAGAGTTGATCTAATTTCAGAGCATCCAGTTCCTGGCTTGATCCGTCATCATGGTTACAAGAAAGGAAAATCACAAACGAGAAGATTATTCCTAAAATCTTTAATCTATTCATAAACAGTTTTTAGTATTGAGATGTTTTAATGCATTTAAGGAGTTGTATATTGGTTTAACTTTCCAATTTGTGTAATGTTTTTAGTTATGTAGCCATACGAAAATATTTCATTTGAATTCAATTTATTGAATTGTAACGAATTGCTATACGCTTATGAAAATATCAAAAATCACGAAAATGTCTTTTTCCATTTTGAGCCAATTCGTATTCACTTTTGCTTAATATGTTTTCGCCAAGTTTCATATCGGTTTTGCATAATGAATCCAAAAACTTATTTTTTAATTCGGGATGATTACGCACTTCCTCATTGAGATAGTTATAATCTACATTAATGCATATGGCGCCTACAATTCCCATGTTTTCTTTGTAAATCGGTATAGTAGTGCATTTAAACTTTCTAGCCCCTATATTTAATTCATAATTAAGTTTATCTTCTTGATTTGAATTCCTTCTTTTTAAATCCATTACCAAATTTGTAGCCGGTGCTTCAACATCTCGACCTGTAATGTTGTTTTTAATATGATATAAAGCTTTTGATGGATTGCTAAGATTATGGAGCAAAATTTCAATACCACAATCAGGAAAACTATCGCCAATTAGCCTAACGATTCGTTTGTAATTTTCAAGAAATTGAGTAGAATCATCAAGTACTTTGTCACCATTGTAAATTTTGTAGAGCTTTTCATAGTTTTGCAATGCTGTTGATTTTAATAATGCACGCACGTTATTTTGTTCACCTATTAGGACGAGTTGTTGTCCAGCCTGATGATTTTTGTTTTTTAGTAAATGCAATACCGCTTCATTAAATTTATCAAAGTCAAATTGAAGCATTTTGGTATCATCTATGGTAAAAGGATAAAAAGGATAGCTTTCTAGCGGAATTCCATGATTTTTCTTTCGTTCTTTGTATCGTCCATAAAGGAAACCTATACCAAGAAATATTCCGGATGCAATTAATCCATATACAATATTTAAAATTCCTTCAATCATTAGCTAATACAATAAGAAAATATAAAAAAATGAAGCGCTAGAGTCTGATTAACAATAGTTTAAAAATAATAAATATTTTTGATTTTTTTGAGAATCTAAATCTTAATTTTATTAATGTTAAATAAAAAATGATTTTAATAATACTTAGTTGAACCTTTCGATTTTAATTTCTGCGCATTTAAAATTAAAGCCACAACATCAATAAAATACTTTAAATTGCTTATACGCCTACCTTGTAATTGAATTTTTATAGTGTTTGAAAAAACAATTCCAAATTCTAACGTAACAACAGGGCCATCCATTATATCAGAATAATGTTCAAAAAATCCGAAATATTGATTTTATAAAGTGCTTCAACTATTGTATCAAATTCTTTTTCAGTTAGACTAATTTTTTCTTTTTTAAATTTGTCACAATAGGTAGCTTTTAGTCCAAATGTTTTTTTAAAAGGTCTATATGAATAAATAGAAATTTCAACATCAGAGAAGGTAATACTTGATTCATAGAATTTTAAATCTATAAAATCAACGTTTTGTTTTTCTTGTGCATTGGAATTTAAAAGATAAAGAAATACAATTATAAAGAATTTTAGTTTCAAGGCTTTAGTTATTAATTTTTAATATTTAATTTTTCCAATTTATCGAGGCTTATTTTATAGATATTTCCAAAACCGTTTTGCATGCTATTAGCGCTTTTTTCTAACGCATTAATACTTTGAAGTTCGGTATTATCAAGCAAAGTTCGCTCACTTGTGAAATAAAACGTTCGGTTTTTCCAATCTATGAATGGGCAAAAATCTAATGTATTGGAATTGATTGCTTCACCCATGTTTTTAGATTGGGTCCAATTGCCACTCTTATCCTTTTGACTAATATACAAATCGCCACCTCCTAGATCGTCATTTCTACCAAATGAGCTAAAGATAATCATGTCTTCTTTAGGACTTATATAGGCGTTAAATTCATATAATGTTGAGTTTATTGCTTGTGGTAATGGTTTAGGCGAATTGAACTTTCCATCAATAAATTCAGACATAAAGATATCCTCTTTACCCACTCCATTATTTCTTGTTCCGGTAAAATATAGATTTCCTTTTTCACTTAATGATGGATAAAATTCATCTCCATTTGTATTAATAAGTGAGTCTAAAGCTATTGGTTCAGTCCATCCATTTTTAACTCTATCGGTAAACCAAATATTGTAATCATTTCTTGTACTGTCATGATATATAGGTCTGTTTGAAGCAAAGTATAACCTATTTCCATTATTAGTATAAAAAGGTTCAATGTCCTGGTATTTTCCTGATATGCACATTAATTCTGGCTTTCCCCAATATCCATTTACTTTCTTTACGATAACCAATGCTCGTTTCCTCTGTTTATAATCTCCAATGGTATAGATGATTTCATTACCTTGAGGGGTAATAGCGATGTCGCGTTCATATAAAGGAGTGGAAATAATGTTTTCTCCTAATAGTGTTAGGTTATCGGTCTTAGTTTTAATGTCAATTAGACTGTTGGTTTTTGATTCTTTCCAATTTTGTTGGCAATTTGAAAAAAATAAAATTATTAGTAAGTAAAAAAAGTTGTTACATTTCATGAATTGTCAAGTTTAAATACTGTAAATCGGTGGTGTGTAATTTTAGATACTTCAATGTTGTTGGTTAAAATGCATAGGAACAAAGCATTAACTTGATAAATGATCTGTTAGACTAGCCTTGAAAATCGGGCGTTTGAATATGGAAAGTCAACTCCCATTGCAAAAAAAGTGAATAGACCACCAATAATTGCAGATAAGATGGTCTCCCATCCAAAATCGGGTGTTATTGGCACAACTTCAACCTTAATAATAGTCATGATGATACCTATAATAACAGATAATATAGCTGTCCATTGATATAATCGTAGTCCTCTAATGATAGGTGTTTGAACCTCGCCCCTGTAGGCTTCCTCTACAAAACGACCTATACCCGTCAAAATTAAATAAAGACCAAAAATAAAAGGGTATGGAAAATTATTTTGCCAAAGTGACAATAAAATAAGACCGATTGGAAATAGCCATAACATAGCATAAAGAGGTGTTGGATGCAGCAATTGAGCTCTTAAATCTGAAAGACCACAAACGCGTGAACGTGGGTGAAAATACTTAATGCCTATGTTTGGGTTATTAACTTTACCACCGTGGCAACAACCGTTTACTAAACAGCGAAAGCGACCAATGCTCTGCACCCAAGGCATAAAAACGGAGATTACGCCTATAATAACCCACACATTATGTCCCATTGCCCATACGACTAGGCTGGCAAAAATAATACCGACTAGTGCGCCATAATAGCCATAGGGTCTTTTCAATTTTTCTGAACCTTCGATTAGTTGCGCCCAAAGTGCTGAAAATACTATAACAATAATAGCAAAAACTAATATTGCCCAAGTATAAGTATCACCTACTAAAATTCCGGCCATGAAAATTCCTAAAAAAGTTCCAAAACCAACATAGAACCCATGATTGATTACTCTAACTTTACCGAAAATCCATTCTTGCCATGAATTAGCAATTTTTTCAGCTCCTTTTCTTAAAAAATACCAAAAAGAAAAGTAGTTGTCTACAAATAAAAATATAACAATTGAACTCACAAGATGAAGTATGGTTGTATGACAGTAAGTTATTTGTAAAACGATCAACAAAACAGCAATCATGCTAAATGAAATACCGAGTAGTTTCGATTGTTTATAAATACTGTAGGCTGAAAGTAATATTAAAAATATAGGAACAAAATAAAAAACACCGCATTGAATGGAATTATATTGTGTCCCTAAATAAGGGTATAAGAGTGTAGTGAAAGTAGCAATACCTAAAGCCATAAGACTCTTTATGATCCAATTGAGTAGCAGGTCTTTTCTTCTTATGACAAAAGGGATAAACATGATATAGATTAAACTTAACAACGTAATATATTGTTTCTCGATTGAGAAATCTAGAAATATGTTTTTTTTATGCTCATGTACTGCTTGTCCAACTAATTCAATATTGATGAAATTACATAAAAATAAGGATATGCCAACCCATATTAAAGACGCAAACCGTTCATTGTAATCAGGTGTGTCTTTTGTGTTTTTTGGAAGATCTAGAAGTGTTGTGATCTTATGATTTGGAAACCTTTTTTTAAGATCTATTGCTTCATATCCCATTACAAGCGCAATAATTGCTAAGATAGTGATTGGTGTAACCAACCAAAGTCCACTAGCAGACTTTGTAAGTATAAAATAACCAACCATTAAAATGATAAACCCAAAATATATCGGATGTCTGACAAAATGGTAGGGTCCATTAATTACAAATTTTTTAGGAGGATAAGCATTCATCGGTAAACCTTCGCCATATTTTATTAAGGTATACATGGCCCATAACATGATGAAACCCCCAATAATGAGTAGTGTGTAACCAGTAAAGGATGAGTTAATTGCAGTCAAGCTTACAAGGTGTTCTGTATTTTTGGCCCAAAGATATATTACAAGGGGAATGAGTATAAGAAATGTGATAGCATAAAGTATTTTATTGATTAAAGTTGCTGTTATATTCATCTTGTTCGCATTTTAAAGGAAAAAATTATCATTGAAAGAATTAAAAAAAATAAACCGTATAAAATACCATTTCCCATAGCATTAATCGCCGAATAATCTGTTAGAGCAGTAATAATAGCAGTTTGGGAAGGAAAATAGGCAGGGAGAAATTTTATAATGATTTGATTTTGTGCTTCAGCATAAAATAATGGATTCTGTAACCAGCCAACATCAATGTTGACCAGTAGAACAATCATTAAAATACCTTCTAATTCCCCTTTTATAAAGCTACCGATTAAAAATCCATAGCTGCCATAAACAAAGCCTATAAGAATCAAACTTGTAATGAATCTGCCAAGATTAGCAATGGAATAAAATGAATTGGTGAGTAAGCCTACATAAACAGCAATAAACACAATTGTCAAAAATAGCACTAGTAAAATTGAAATGATTATTTCAATTGGATGATAGCCACAAACAATGAGTCTTTTGTTCACAGCATTATTTTTTTGAATAAGATTCAGTGCTAAAAAGGAGACCAGAAAACCTGACGATGCGACTGAAAAAAAAATAAAAGAAATAACTTTCTCGCTGATGTTTATAAATACTTCTTCATCAAGTGAAGAAAGTTGGAATGGTAAAATCCTATCAGAAGTCGTGAATGCAACAATAGTTAAAAAAAATGCTGGAATTATCATAAGTAATATTAATACAATCTTTTGACGAACGAGCATCTTCAAAATCATTGATAATCCTGTTAATATTTTAATTGAAGTCATACTAAATTCCCATTTTCAAGTTCAAAAATTTGATCAAGTCTCTCTTTTTCATTTAATAAATGTGTTACTATAAGAATAGTACAGCCTTGATTTTTAAGATTATTAGAGTAATCCCAGAAGCGTTTATAGGTATCATAGTCAAATCCGTTATAAGGCTCGTCAAGAATTAATATGTCAGGCTTATGAATTAGTGCTATAGAAAGGTTGAGCTTCTGCTGCGTACCACCACTCAAATTGATAATTTTTTCTTGTTGGTATTTTTTATAGTTGAAGTGATGCATTAATTCTTCCGATTGATCAATAGACAGTTTCTTGTCTATTCCATAAGCAGCTGAGAAGTATGTGAAATGTTCTTGTACAGTTAAATGGGGGAAAAGCATTGTACTTTGTGGACAATAGCCTATTTTACCATTTTTTCTAACTTTTCCCTTGTCAGGAGCTCTTAGACCAACAATAATTTCAAGTAATACCGATTTACCAGAACCATTTTCACCTACAATACCCGAGATACTACCTGCTTCTAGTTTGAAAGAGATATTTTTTAATACTTTTTTCTTACCAAAAGACTTAGTTATATGTTCAGTATTTAAAATCATTGATTTTTAGCATTAAAATTAACCCATTCATGGATTGCCATACCCTGTATAATGGTGCTATTACTTTTTTGAAGTTCAGCGATACTAACCCATTTATGATTGTCAGCCATTAAAAATTGAGAAGGAATCAGTTTATTAAATCCTGGTAGGTAATTTAAAAGTTTTTGAACTACTTGAAATATTTTTTTTTCAGATTCTAGAACAATATTGCGATTTAACTTCAGAATAAAATGCTTTTCAGTTGAAATAATCTGGTCGTCTTCTATTTTACAATTCATGATTTTTTCACCGTTGTACCATAACCATTGCTGTTTATGTTCTTTTCGTATTTCAATCCAAACGATGGTGTCATGAAGTGAGTGAAATCTTCCCCAACGAAGATCATCCATAGGGATATGCCAAGGAGGGGTCGTTAAAATCAATTGCTCCACATAACCTTTTCCGTAGATATGTTTGTCTTTGATTTTAAGGTGTACTTCTGATGCTGGCTGAAAACAATTCCAATCAAGATATCCGCCATCAGATTCAAATAATCTGGCATATATTGGATTATCAACAGCTTTCCAGGTCCCTTGTATCTCAAATTTATCGTCATGCCAACTGATAAAATTATCTTTTATTTCTGGTATTTTTACATTAAAAAAATGTGATTTTATTGTTACTCCACTTTGAGGATTGTGGTCTATCCAACTAGCATAAAAAACGGAAAGCCCCTTCCAAGATAATTTAGCACTGTAAAAGATCATAGTTTCACCATTGTTTCCTATAAAATCAAGAAACCATTTATTGAGATAGAAATTAGATCTTTCCATATGAAACTATTTTTTTGGGGTATCTGAAATAATTTTTTTGAAAACTTTCTTTGCGGGTATTTCATAAACTAATAAAAAAGTCCACTTTTCAAATAAAGTAAAATGGCCTTCGTGTAGTTTTTGATGGTGCTCTTTTAGTAGTTTCATACCATCTTTGGCTCGTTGATAAACCCAATTTTTTATTTTTAAAGAAGTAGGATTATTTAGATCTTCTTTTTGAATGTCAAATTGCTCACAATCTTCTTGAGAAATGTTGACATAACCTGCAGCCAAATCGGCTTCTATATCTTCAATGTCGTATTGGTAACGGCATGCTACTCCAAGAGGCTCCAAAAGCTCATATTTGTCAGGATCGTCTTTAAAGACCTTCAAAGTTGCTCTTATGGTTCCTCTAATATCCAATAAATGAAAATGATGTTTTAATTGGTCTTTTGGAAAAATGATCATTTTATCCCTACGCTTTGCATCAAAAAGTAGTGAATTAAGTATATCTTCGGTCTCAGTATGGAAATCTTCCCCAAACTTTTCAGCCAATTCAAAACAATAAAGCATCAAATAATCTACTTCATCTTTAGGATTTTTCATGCTTTTGGAAAATTTAATTTTCTCTAATATATAATCACTCTCATTACGATACCCTTTAGGTAAAGGGACATCACCATCGACAACATCATCAAGAAATCGCATTAATACATAATAGGATTCAAGAAATTTACCTCGAGTAGGAGCAAAAGCAACATATTTAAATAAACGCAGATAACGTAAAAAAACACGATATTTCCAACCTCTAGTTTTAAGCATATGCTTAAAAATTCGATTACGCATCTCTCTGTACTTTTTGTTGCTTCCTTTTTTCAATGCTAAATTTTTAAAAATAGTGTTTTTTACACTTTTTATTACCTATAACATTTTGAAGTAATCCATGTTTTAGGCTTTAGATTAAAGATAATAAAAAATTTTAACACTTTGTAATGATTTTTTTTAATAAAAATAACTGTAAGATTAGTAAAAACTAAAGTTATTTGAGAACCCTTTTAATGTTATTTTTTTGAGATTCACTCAAGTAAACAGTTCAAACTTTTAAGTTTTTTAATGAAAATAAGTTATGTGAAAATTTTCAAATTCTCATTTTGTTAAGTTGTAGTCTATTTGTTACTTTGGAGAATATTCTAAAAAGGACAATTAGTGTTGAGATATTATTAACCATTTATTTTAGATTCAAATAACTTTTCTATAAGTTTCATTTCGCCTTTGGTTTTATCAAAAAAACAACAAATTCTTAAGAGAAGAGCTTTTTCCTGAGTTTCTGCGATATCTTGTATATAGTACAAATTAGTATACAAAAATATAGTGTTTTTATTATTGTTTCATAGCAGGGGATTCAAGTACTTTCGTTTTGTACGGGTATAACAAATTCTCCAAAATTTTAAAACTTGTATATACATATAATTTGAAGTTCTTTTATCGTCCATTTTCAATAACAACAATATCAGCAACTATTGCGAATTTTACGGATTTAAATTCATTCAACACGGGATTATAGCACCAACTAGAGCAAAACGAATAGTCATAAAGTAATTGGACTAAGTTTTATTTTAAAAATCTTCTTAATAAACTTACGTTTTATTCTTTATGAATGGAGTTAAAACAAAGAATTTAAAATTTACAGATAGTAAAAGAAATAATTTATAAATAAAATTATCATTTTGGATTCATTTGCAGACACTTTTTTTTAAAATGCTCTAAGTATATATAATTTAGAAGTATTAAACAAAATAGAAAATACAATATAATGGGTATGGTATAATAGGTATATTCTAAATATTCATATTTGAATGATAAACTCAAATAAAAGCATTGAATTAATAAACAATCTATTACGATAAACCTTTTTTTGCTGAATATTAGAAACATACTGCTTAGCACGCTACTACATAGAAATAAACCAAACAAAGGGAAAAAATAACTTCCGCCACAATTTATGCACAATAAATCAAAAGTGTGGCCTACCATTCCAACAATAATCCATAGAATAGTTGATAGTGTTAATGTGCCTCCCGGATGTGTTATGGCTAAAAAAAATAATATCATTAAAATTTTTAATCCAATTTCTATTTTTGAATTATTTACGCTTGTCATTTTGAAAAGATTGTTTTTAATAATGTAAGTTTAAAAATACGTTACAATAAGATTAGTTATAAGTATTGCAATACGGTTTTTAATACTAATTTTTTCAATCAAATAATTAAATTTTGTAGCTGCTTTTTAAATCGCCATCAAAAAGGGGACACGATAGTTAAAAATAAACTTATTTTTTTTTAAAAATAATAAAACCGATAAATAACAATACTAGTAAAATAGCAATCATATATACTGTTCTCCAATAGAGTTTATCAATCATGTTTTCCATTTTATTAGAGACCAGTTCAATACTTTGATGGGATAAAGTGGTTAAATCTTGAAAAGTTGCTTCCCGCTGAAATGTTAGTTGTTTGTTCAATTCTTCTAATACAATCGTTCTTTCTTTTTTTATTTCATCCAAAACTAGGGCTCTTTCTTGACTAATAGCCTGTAATACTGCTTCACGTTCACCTCTAATATCTTGAAAGGAAGCAATGCGTTGGTTTTCAATAAATTCAGGAGTAGATTCCATCACAGCCACCATTCGCTCAGTTAAGTCTGCTAAAGAATCAAAGCGGTTAGTTAAATTTGGATTTGTCAAGGTGTTGTTGAGTAATAATTCAGTTTCCCAATGGACTTGTTTTGGCATCATCACCATGTAAGAACTGATTTGCGTACGCATTTCATCAAGATTTTGCGACATGTCTACAGCAATTTTTTTAAAGGTCACTTTCTCAACATTTTGAATCTTAGTCATGAGTGGGATGGTAGATTGTCTAACAAAGTAAGAGCTCTTGAGAGGGTGTTGCTGGGCAAAATCGGTAACAATCTTGGTTCCCTCTGAAATGTCATTATCAGGTACCAAATTTCGACCAATGTTCAATAAATCCTCCCATAGTATATTCAATGCATGAATTGCAATCATTTGGTGATCACCAAATAAATTTTTACCAGCTCCATTTTCAAAATACAATTTCATTTGATAGGTGAATACCGATACATCGATATAACCAAGAAAAGCATCACTATTGTATATGGCTACATTTGCAATCGGAATGGCATTCATTTTCCAGATTAAAGCTTCTTTATCAATTAAAGGATTGGTAGATAATTTAATAATGCTGTCTGCCGACTCTGTAATAGTTCTTTCAAATTTGTAAAAGAAATCGTTTGTAGTGGCTCTCAATTCCAAAGGTGATAACTCAATGCTTCCACCACCAGGACCGACAGATGTTTTTTTCTTTTTTTGAGCAATGGCTACTTGACTGATTAAAAAAAGAAAGAATATACATTTAATCAATGTGTTTCTTCGGAGAAGTTTGGTCGTACTATTCGAATGTTGATGTACCATAGTGTTGCCTTAAACTATTTTTTATCGTTAATTCGTGTCTTCAATTTAAAGAGTAGTACCATGCCAATTGTAGGCAAAATACAATTTCATTATTTTTAAAATACAAAAAAATGTTGTTATGCGTCTTTATCGCCCACTAACGTTCTTTTTTTTGTGACATTAATTCATTTGAATCCGTTTATTTGCTTCATTATGATAAAGATACACTTAAAAAGGCATTTAAAGTAGTATTTTTAACATAAAATAGGATACTAAAAAAAAGTAAAAAATAGTGAAGTTAAAATAAATCCAATATTATATTTTCATGTTCTCGAGTGATGCGTTAAACAATCCAATCTCAACGTTTGTTTTACAATTGAATGGATTGGTATCAAATAATGTTTAATTTTAATAAAAAATGTAAAATGTAAACGGATAATTTGTGAGATAGCGCTATCTGCATAAACTATTTTTTAATCCGATTATTCCGCAAATCATGAGTACAATTAAGGCCCCACAAATAATGTAATTATTCATTACATATTTTTCATAACCATTGTACCTTATACATGAAATTAGTTTAATACAAGGAACAACAGTCAATAATATTGCGGCATTTTTCTGAAATACTACTTTTTGACTTTTTTTGTTATTTTTTTAGTATCATATTTTATTTTTAGTATTGAATTTAATACGAATTCTTTAGTATAATCTTTTTATTTATCAGATGATTAAATGCATATTGGCGGTAAATGTTAACTCCAAATTATATTGCATCTGTTAAAAATCGCTATCGGATAATAATTCTAGAAATAATCTAATTAGTAATAATAAGAAAAATTTTATATTTTCGAAATCTAAATGTCAAATTATAGAATCAGGAATAGCACTCTCAAATGATTTTTTCAACCTACTGATACCAGAGTTAGCATAAATAAATGGAGTAATTAAATATTTAAAAAATTAAAATGAAAACACCTACTTGGGCCCTAGTGGTCGGCATTATGATGATTTTTTTTGGATGCATTAGTTTAGCATTAGACTTTAGATCAATATATACTCCTGCGATGTTTGAAATGCATGAAAATTTAAGGGGTGTAATGACTCAAGAAATTAATGAATTTGAGTCGGATAGTATCAATAATATAATTGAAGATACTGATGAATTAAGCCAAAAAGACATGATGAAGCAGTTGAATAATAAGATGGACGATTTGTTTTATATTTCTGATTTTACCAAAACATGGTTGGTACGTTTTGGTTTTTCAGGGCTCTTTGTGTCAATAATTTATATATTAGGCGGAGTTTTTTTATTAATTGTAAAGTCTTTTTCCATTAAACTAGTCTATACATCGATAGGATTGAGTATTTTATTTAATTTTATTGAAGCTATAGTACTGTCTCTTGATTCTAAAGGTAGTTTTGTATTAATATGGAATGGGATTTCACAGGCGTTTGGTATTTTAATTGATGTTATACTTTTAATTGTGATTCTTATTTCTAGTAAAGAAGCGTATAGAATGAATTAAGTTTATTTAAGTATAGTTTATGAAGTTGAACGATCTATTAAAACTTTAATAATCTTAGAAAAGCTGATACAATTGGTAACTTAATAACAAATAAATCAAATAAAAGAATTGCATTTAGGTGTGCAAAGGACATTGTATTCAATTGCATTTAAGCTATTGTTTTCCTTCATTAGAGAAGGCTTTAGTATAAAAACGCTATTAGGGTTTACAATAACAGATGCTGAAAACTTCTGTTTCCAATAAAGTTTAAAATAAAGGTTTAAACTTTTACTCAAAATTACTGAAGTTATTGTCAAGGCTTTTGATTCATTCAGCTATGAGTCGCTCTATTGTAGCACGAATGCGCCCCATGTCTTCCGCACACATTGTATGCAGCTCCGAACCGTTATCTTCGTGGTATTCCATACCGGGATGAATAAACTGAATTATCCCAGACTTGTCTAGAATGAACGTTACTGAAGTTGCCGGACGATCAGGCCCCGTTAACCACCAGTCCTTAAGAGTTCCTTTGCGCCAATCCCAATCGATTCCTACAGGAAACTTATAAGCTCTGGTTTCAACCATTCGTTGTACACGTTCTACATCAAGTGGATCATTTCTTCCAGCTTTAGGATGGAAAACTCCAACAATAGTGAAGTCTTGGTCAGCGTATTCCTCGTACAACTGAAGAAGGGCAGGGGTACTACTGGCACAGTAGGGACAAGTGTCGGTAAACCAGCGAACGAGTACAACTTTTCCTTTAAGCGCTTCAATAGTAAGCGGTTCGGTATTAATCCATCCATCAAACTTGAATGGTGGAGCTTGAACGCCAATAAGATCATCTCCTGCAGTACGATCCATGTCTGCAAGGTTTGCCAACCCTACTGAAATTAAGGAATCCGCCTTCGCCTCAGACATTCCATCCGCAAGGTAAAGTTCACGTTTGTGATCCCAAGACAACACGGTTACATAAGTTTTTACCTCATCAGTAGTTGAATGGTTCATTTTCTGGTTTTTATTAGTGGGGACTTGTGCAGAACACGGAAGAATTACACCAAAGAGTGTCAAAACCAAAATTTTCCCAAATATATCTCTTAAATGTTTCATTGTGATTTTCGTATTAGATATTGTTTATAATGGATTAATTTTTTTAAAATGACCAATTACTATTTGCAATTATAAGTAGAGGTGGTAAGAAATACCTATTTGTATCAAATATACGTCAAACTTTTGAATTTCAGGTAATTATGAGTTGAATTTAAACCTAGGATAGCAACGTCAAGAAGGTGATCATTTAGCTTGTAACTAGCTTTAATTTTTACTTTAACAAGAAGAGCACAATATCAAGTATAGCGGATTGTAAATCCAAAACTTGGATTTTATAGTATTAAGTTATAAATATTGTTTTTTATAACTTGCTATAATTCAATATAGTTAGTATTTTTATATATCATTAAATCAGTTAAAAAATGGATATTTCTTTAACAGAAGGGGTTGGTTATTTAGCATCGGTAGTTTTGATAATTTCATTTTTAATGAAAAATATCAAAACGTTGCGAATTATAAATTCAATAGGTTGTTTATTATTTGTGATTTATGGTTTTATGTTGGCCATATCTTGGCCAATAGTGATTACTAATGCCTTTATATTTGGAGTTAATTATTTTTATTTGACTAAAAAGCAATCCTCTAGAAAATAATTTTACAATTAACGGTTTGGCTATGATTTGTTACGTCGTTAAGTTCTAAACGGAGTAAGTACAAACCAAATTCCTGCAGGTTTTTTAAGTAAACGATAGCTAGCACTTACTTTTAACCTTTTTAAGGTACAATTTTCAATTTAAATAAATAAAAAAGAACAAAGAAAGGAATAAGTTTTACTTAACAACAAGAACTTTAGATTCCATCAACAGTGATACCCCTCCCTTTTCTACTTTTATTTAGAACGAAAATTTACATTTGTTATTAGTCGGTCAAAAATAAACATTATGCTTTCCTGCTTTGTGTTCGGGCGGTAAATCTGAGCACAACTAATTAATTCATTACAAATGTTCAATCGCAGTTTAAAGGGGCAGAATGTCAGTCCCACACTACGCCAAAACCGCGTTAGTAGCAAGTGGCTTTTGTCCTTCGTTGTATACCATGTGGCCGTATCAGTAATCTAAGCCCCTATAACATCTGGTTTTGGGTGTCCAGCGGCTTCACATAAAGCAAGATAAGTGTTGAGAACAAACGTTGCATCCCATACACTTTCAACTTTACCATCTGCATCAAGATTAAGATTTGCACCTTGAATAGCAAACCATACATCAGTAACCTCTTTATTGGTTTCCGGAACGTGTAATGTATGTACCGAACCAGCTGGTTCATACAAATATGAGCCTGCTGTATTAACCGCTTCATACTCAAGGTATTTCCATGAACCCGAAAGTGTAAAAGCAAAAACTTCACCCGTGTGCAAATGCTTAGGTAACATAATACCTGGTGCAAATTGTATACGGATAACCCAAAGCCCTGAATCGATATTGACATGTGGAACTTGTATATCCATTCCAGGAATAAATTCTACAAATGGCAACTGACTCTCTCCTCTGTGCAGTGCTTCTGGTATATTGATACTTGGTTTCATAGTACTATAATTTTGATTAGTATAATTTAAACAATTAGATACTTAAATTTAGTTACTTAAGTCCAAATTAACAACTTTTTAAAGGTATGATACTTGTAAATTCGTTATGCCGTTGTCATGAAGGTCATGCCGGTTTTGTAAAGTGGTGGAATTTATATTACAGATACTTAGAAATATACCAAAAAGTTTGAAAGCAAAAGCTTAAGAATAGGAGTGAAGGGCAGGCACTAGCTGCTCCAATCACAAACCAATCTCGCATTTTCTTATAAATCGCGGAAAAGGACTTTTTTTACTTAATTCTGATTAAATCACCATCAATATAATCAATAGTTATAGCTTCAGCATTCTTTAAAATGAATGTTCAAAGTTTTCCGATTTTATAGAATCATTTACTACATCAGTAGATAATTTTAAAAACTTTCACCAATTTTTAACTTCAATAATTGACATATCTATTTCAAAAGCTGTAACAGTTGATCAATCATCATCATTTTCATCACACTCTTTAGCACCAAGCAACTCAATAGTAGATTCATTTTCGATTCTTAAAATCTAAAATGGAGCGCCTTTATATTTTTTCAAATTTTTCGTTAGAATTGATATTATCAATCCCGCCGCTTGTAGCAGTTGTGTGAATTTGTGATAAAAGTATACCAAAACAATACAGGTATAATCCAGCAATAGCAAAAACGGTTGTAAGTAGTAGTTATTTTAATTTTACCAAAGGATGATTTAAACCATTTATTTCATTTTTGACAACAAGATATTTCTCAATATTTTCAAACAGTTGCGATAAGTTTTTATAGCCAAAAGATCTTGGATCAAAACTTGGGTCAATTTGCCTAAGAATTCCTCCAACTCTTGCAATATGTGTTTCATCTTCCTCACTCGTAGCTAAATCAAATGCTTTGTCAATTTTTTCTAATTCTTTTGTAGGGATTTTTACAGTATTAATGGGCTGTTCTTTCTTACTGTTTTTTTAGCGACTTTAGTATCTGTAATTTCAGTTAGTTCTTTTGCCTTAATTTTTTTCGAATCTAAATTTTCGGTTTGAGTGAAAACTTCACACGAATTCACAAAAGCAATCGGTGTTGTTTGCTTCCCAATTCCCATTACAAACAAACCTTCTTCTCGGATTCTTTTGGCTAAACCTGTAAAATCGCTATCACTAGAAACAATGCAGAATCCATCAATAGATTTGGAATGTAGAATATCCATTGCATCAATAATCATTGAACCATCAGTAGCGTTTTTTCCAGTTGTATATGCAAAATTCTGCATGGCGTTTATTGAATTCTCATTTAATATAGGCTTCCAACTATTCATTCCTGAACTTGTCCAATCACCATAAATTCGTCTAATCGTTGCTTTTCCATATTTGCTAACTTCAGCAATAATTTCTTTTATTAGACTTGCTTGTGCATTGTCTCCATCTATAAGTAGCGCTATTCTCATTTCGTTTTATAATTACTGCTATCGGTTAGTAGTCTTAACTAGTGGTACTGATCCCAAAACCAAGCCATTTCAAATATAACGCAAACTTTTTAATTTTTAGAGACTCGAGCACAAAGTGTGGACTAGTATCCAAAATCCTTGATAGTTTCAAGAAGGCGTTGAGAACAAGTGATAATTTGTTACCATAGTGCTGCAACGTATATTTTAATTGAATATTCCACTCCCCATTATAACAGTACTAGCAGTAACAACGCCAATAATTACAACCTTCAATTTCATGTTTGAACCGTATAAATGACCATATAAAGTGGTTAAAATATCCAAATCAGTTACTTTTGTGTTTGATATTTCAATTTCGTATTGATTCTTATCGAGGAATTGATTTTCGTTTCTAATTTTTAACAACGTATTATTTTCCTTATCTGCCATTTTAGTTCCCCATTTCGATCCAAAAACACCTGTTATTTTGTATCCTGTTTCTTGAATTTTTGTAGCTCCAGAAAACGAATTTGTTTTCAAATGATAAATAACTTTTTCATTGTCATAAATTTTCGTTTCCCACCCATTACGAGATAATTGGTAGATTTTTTCTCCGATTTTAATTTCAGTATTTTTGAAATTCTTTTGTATTGTAATTCCTCCAATTAATACCTCTTTCTCGTTATAAACATTTATTATGTCATTTTCTAATTTTGCGGTCATAAATTTCTTTTATATGGATTTCTCTTACTCACGTTATAGGTTTTACTCAACAATTTAGGCTATGAAAAGTTGTGTGTAAATAAAAACGAAACGATCAGCCTAATTTAATAAAATAAATAAACGAAAAGATTAAGTTGGGTAGAATACAACAATTTTATAGGGTAAATGTTGAATTTTAGTGCTTTTTTATAAGGATTGGTTAATTGTAGTGTACAAAATATTTGCAATGTAATCAATTTATATTTTAATAGCGTAGACTAATCTTATGTTTGCATAGGCACCATTACCAAAATTAGAGTTTGCATTCAGCTGAGTTCTATTATCTCCAATTGTAATAAGGGGTAAAGCCAAATCAATTTTGTCATCCTGTTTATACTGAGCGTAACTTCTTCCAAAAGAATATCCATATCTCCCCTCAATAGATAGTCCACCCGCAATAGTATAACTAAAAAAAAGGCCTAAATCAATACTTCTTCTTTCTATATAGTCATCCTGATAAGTTTCTTCTCCTAAACGATAAGATGTTACCAACCCGAAATGGTGAGTCCCTATATTAAACTTTTTGTTTACTTTGTATTTAACTTTGGAATAAATAGGGAGTAACCCTGATATAGACCACCTTTCAGACATTTTCCATTCTAGGTTCACCAAGGGGACTACATTAGGACCAAATGCTTCTTGATTATACAAGATTCCATAACCGATTTCCAATCGTTCATGATACACTTTATTGTAAATAAATGTTCCTCCAAATTGGAAATGTTGACAACCTATATTTTTAAAATCACTCATTAACCTAGGGATGAAAACTGCTTGAATTGAATTTCCGTTTGATAGTTTCTGAATCAATCCAGTTCTTAAGACAAGTCCATATACATTGATTGGGTTGGCTATATTATCAGTCATATCAATATTAGTATTTACATTCCACCACATATAATTAACACTATTATACCAAATCTGTTTTTTATTCAAAACAATTGGAACAATCAAATTAACCATAGCGCCGCTTTCGGTTGTTTCGCCAGTATAAGGAGATGAAGTGTCAAAAGATTGTGGTGTACTAAAATGCCCTGATACGGTTAAGAGTTCTAATGTTTCTTGAGCAGTAATTAACGATACCGACCCGATAATCAAAAATAAAACTAAAAAGAATTTAATATTCATCTTTTGAATTGCGATAAGTTGGTTTTGGTATTCTTAAAAGACTGAAATTTTCAATTTTAATGTTATTTTCAACAATAAAACTACAAATGTTTGCCAATGGTTGCGTGAAAATCTGCTAAAATTTTTCCGTCATAAACCGAAGATACTAAATTTACGGGTACTTTCCGAAGGAAAATTCGAAGCAATGAACGGAATATGGTGATAGCAGTAGACTTATTTTTAATTTTTATATTTTTCGATAAAAACATTGTTTGTTAATTCATGAGTATCAACAAACATGTATTCTTCATAATAACCTACTTCGGTTTTACCGTCAACAAATATTTCTGTTTCTATTGTTATACACAATACACCTTTAATTTTATGCTCAGAATTTGTATTAAAAAAACTAAAATTGACTCTGTTCGAACCATTAGATTTAAATGATAAAATTTTATCTTCTTCGGTGTTTGCAGATGTAATTGCTTTAAATTCAATATTTAATATTTTCTTTTTTTCATATACAACATCTAGATGTCCTTTATAATTGAAAGGTTTATATTCTTTAAAATCTAAATTATAAAAATGACTATTTAAAGAATCAATTCCTGTTCCAGAAAAATGTTTTGCTTGATTTAAGAAGATATTTTCTTTAGTAGTTCCGTAAACTTGAAGTTCAATTAATTGATCAGTTGCACTTTCTCTTTTTTTAAAACTTTTAATCCAATAATAGTTGTGTTTTGTGAAATCTAAAGTTTCTGTGTTGTCTTGCCCTTTTTTGTTTCCACAAGAATTTATTAAGGCAAAAAGAAAAAGCAAAACGCTAAATTTTTCCATTTTAAATACTTTGATTTTTATTGCTTTAATGCTAAAGGTTCGCGTCCATAAGTAGAGGCATTTAGCCAAAAACAAACTATTTCAAATATAACACAAACTTCTTAATGTTGAAGATCAGCGACGAAGTGAGCACAGGTGAATTAGAATTCGGAAGAGCCTTTGATGCAAACCTTTTTTGGTGCGACATTTACATTATTCACAGGTTGATTTTAAGGATGTCTTTCCATTTTCTGTAACCATTTTGAAACCATTATCTAACATTGGTTGAAAACTTTTTCGTCCTGTAAACTGCCAAAGGGCATATCCATACTGACATTTATTTATTATACCAGCCTTGTATTCATTCAACATGAGTTCCTTTAATTCTTCCCAATAGTGTCGAGGGGAGTGGATAAATATTAGCAATGGATTAAATTCTGGGTCAACTATTTCTTTCTTGTAGTACTTTTTTATACGCTCAATACTAGGAAAACCATATTTTTTAGTAATTGCTATCAATCTTTCGGTGTGTTGAGCATCCATCGGATTAATATATTTTTTCCAAATAAGTGTAGCAATACTGTCTGATTCAAATTTTCTTTTTTTCAATTCTTCAACTCTCAAACTATCAGGAAGATTTTCTATTCTGTCGGTTTCTGATTTGTCAAAGGTTTTAAAAAGGGTGTACTCACGCATAGTTTGGTCATATCCATACATAAATTCCAGTTCTTCTACTATAAGGTTAATATCCTTTTGCAAAAGGGAGTCTTTAAAAGATTGTGAATAAATAGCATTATTTAATAATAAGCTAAAAATCAAGAGGATTAATTTCATTTGCAAGGTTTTTTTGAAGAATTGTATCAAATATTCAGAGTTGGTTATAATGAAGCAAAACGGTACACAGCCACAAGTAATGGCTTGAATCAACACAAAGCCATAACAAATATATCGTAAAGTTTTGAATTTCTAGAAACCCGAGAATAAAGTGCGAAATGCCTAGCAAAATTCGAAAGTAGGCGGGCAGCCATATTAAGAGCTAAACAATGTTATCACAAGTATTTTTTTATTCAAGATTTTCCACAAACTTTTTAAAATCTGCAGAATAATAATTCCCATCACGATTCAAATCTGCATTTTCTACATTGTAATTGATTAAGTCTCTATCAGCTGTAATTATAATTGAAAATCGCTTATTTTCAAATTGTCCAATTGCAGAAATTCCACATTCTGATTCATTTCTAACGGTTATACCTTTTGGAATTTTAAATAGGCAATTTTCGCCCATAAAATTTCCTACTTCAATATCTTCTTTTAATATTCCAAGCTCATGTGATGGAGAATTGATTTTATTCCAAAAGTATAGTAAAACAAAAAATATATTGAACGTAATTGATAACCAAAATATAATCTTTTTCATGAAGTATTGATTAATAGTTGTGATAACGGTTTGGTGTATGATCAGAAGCGGGTTTTTACTCACAAACTTTTGGGTAGTTACTCACATAGAATTTTGTTTATACTTTTATAGTTTTGCTTAAATTGTTATTATTTATAAACCGTGTTTGCGGCAGTTTTTATTTCAACTGCACAGGTTCAATTTTATATCCTAAATTCATTAATTGGTTAATCAATCCACATTCATACCAATAATGACTAAACCCAACAGCAATAAAACAATTATTAGTTTCAATTAATGACTTTATTGTTTCCATCCATCTTGCATTCCTATCAGTTAACATTAAGGAATTTAAACAAGGCTTATCTAACTGTAAATCTATATTTAAATTTGTAAACCAGTTTATCTCTTGACAACTACTGGTATCCTTAGTCCGTATTCTATTAACAGCATAAGAAAGTCTTTTTTTATGGGTTCTTCGTGGCATTCCTTCAACATCTTGATTTATCCATTTGATTTGATTGGCTGTAGTTTCTAACCCAATCACCTTCAAATTAAAATCCTTTGCTCTAGATACAATATAATCATCTAGCGTAAACGATGTATCCCCTTCAGCTCTTTTTTTACAGATATATTGCTTGTGATGTCTGTTCAGAAAAGTGTACATCTCGGTAGGTGTCATTTTGGTATAGTCAGTATTGCTGTTTTGAAGTAGTGCTTTGATGAAAGTATAATCTTCTTTATTGAAATATTTTTCCCAATCAGTTGTTGTAGTCCTTTTAGATACAATATCTGGAAACATTTGTCCAGGAATATTCAAACTTTCAAAGATTGCAATTTCACTAGATTCAAGTGCTTCATTTGCTATTGGTAATGAATCAAAAAAAGACTTTCCAAGAGCGTGATGTGTTCCAAATAGGTAGGTTTCTTTGTTTGAATTTTCTTTAGTGACTTTAAAAAGAAGCGTTTTATTATTATCAAATACAGCGCTGTTTTGACCAAAAAGTAAAGTAGAAGTCAATACAAAAAGTAAGAATGTAGTACGGTGTTTTATTTTCATTTTTTCTTAATTAACGCCAATGGTTAGGGGCTATAAGCAGTAGTACCAAAACATAACCAAGCCTTAACAAATATAATTTTATTTTAAAATAATTGAAGATGTGAGCATAAAGCTTTCGGCTACCACTAAACGGTGCTTGTAATACGAAACCCGCCTATTGCAAATGTGCTGTTAACGGTAGTTTTATTTATATGCTATTGCAGCACTTGATGGACCGGCCAATGGAATGATAGAAGTTGCCTTGAAACCAACGGTTTTTGCCCACCTATTAAAATCAGCAAACGTATAATCAAAACCGTTACCGGTTTCTATTAGCATGTTTAAACTCATCATCATGCCGAAAACATTTTTATTTCGCTCATCATCTATTACTCCCTCAATTGCTACAAATGCACCACCATTTGGTAAAGCATCGAAAGCTTTCTGCATCAGCATTATTTTGGTTTCTTCATCCCAGTCGTGTAATACATTTCCCATCACAACAACATCGGCAGCAGGTAGTGTATCCTTAAAGAAATCACCTTTTGCAGTTTTTACTCTGTCATCCAATTGAAATTGTTGTATCGTTGCTTTGGCAATAGGTTCAACTGGTGGCAAATCCCATGTGGTACAATTCATATGGGGCTGATTTTTGGCAACCATCAACGAAAGTAATCCTGCAGAACCGCCCACATCAATAAGTCTTTTGTATTTTGAGAAATCAAATGTCTGAGAAAATGCCATAAAATTTCCCATTTGAATTCCACTCATGGCATGGATAAATTCTTTTAATCTGTCGGCATCAGAATATAAAGCCTCAAAAAGATTACCTCCGCCTTTTGATTCATTTTGAGGAAGACCTGTCATTAATCCTTCTTCTAGATTGCCCCAAAAATTGTAAAGACGATTGTTCAACATCTCCAGCATTCCTCCAATATAAGAGGGTTTATTTTTGTCGAGAAAAAAATCCGTTTCGATACTGTTTGAATATTTCGAAGTTTCAAGTATACCCTCACGATTAAGAAAACCAAATGTTGTAAGCGAGTCTAAATAATCATAAACATTGCGGTCGGAGCATTTAAAACCTAAAAGTGATTTCAGTTCAACAGCTGAAAGTGTTTTCTTTTCGGCAAGTATTGTGAAAATTTGAAATTTTACGGCTGATAAAAGAATTTTTGAAGCCCAAAAACCAGTGCCTATTTTCATAATATTTTCGGGAGTGGGATGATTATGTTTTTCCATAATGTTGATATTTTTTATTGCCTATTCGATACAGTTTTCAGCTTACCCATTTTATGTTTTAGTGTTATTAACCCTTAGTTGTAAGGCTTTGTGTATTGTCCTTAGAAATAGGTTAACCATTTTGGTTATGAGTTCAGCTTATAAAATTTGTATTCATGTATTTGATTCTTGTGTGCAAACTCAAGTGTTTTCATCTCTAAGCTATAGTGCCTTCTTTCGTTATTGTATGTGTTCACGGCTTGTTTAAGCATTTTCTGAGCTTGCTCTAAATTAGGGAATGTTTTCAATAAACCAAACTCATAGAACAAAAGATTATAAGAATATGACAACTAGCGGAATTTCAAGACTCGAGCACTATGTATGAACTGCCTGGCAAAATTCAGAAGTAGACGAAAACAAGCAATTACTTATTGCCATTGTTGTGCGTTCGTTTTTTTGATTTAGTTACTCAATTTTAATATTCTAAAAGCTCCTTGAATTACCAAAACAAAAACTATTGTTCCAATTATTAAATCAGGTTGGCTTGAACGCAACCAATTTACCAAAAGTCCAGCAATTATAACTCCTAAATTTATAATTATGTCATTTGATGTAAAAATCAAACTCGCTTTCATATGTGCCTCTTCTTTGCTTTTTGACTTTTGCAAAATATAAAGACAAATGCCGTTAGCGACAAGAGCAAAAATCGAAGCGATAATCATTGTTGAAAAATCGGGAAGTTGCTCTTCTCCGAAAAATCGTCTTATAACTTCTACAAATCCAACAATCGCGAGTGTTATTTGAAAATATCCAGCAAGTTTTGCAATCCGATTTTTCTTAATTAAAGTTCCGCCTACCGCAAACAAGCTAATTCCATAAACAAAACTGTCCGCAAGCATATCTAAGCTGTCCGCAACAAGTCCCATAGATTTTGAGATAATTCCAGTGGTTATCTCGATTAAGAAAAAGGCAGAATTTATTCCGAGTACTGTCCAGATTAGTTTTTTCTGGTTTGAGTTTTCATTAAATTCCGTTTGCTCGGTTTGTTCGGTCGAGATTATCTTTCCGCCTAAGTTCAGTTCAAGTACTGACTTTTCGATTTGGTCGATTTGTCCGCTGTGAAAAAACAATCAATTTTCGATTAGGAATGTCAAAGTCCAAATTCGCAATACAAGAGATTCCCTCCAATTTCATCCGGATTAAATTCTCCTCAGAAGGACAATCCATTTTTGTAATTTCAAATATCGTTTTGTTCATTCAATTTATCGTTTTTAGGACATTAACCACAACGGTTTGCGGCTACAAGTAGTGGCGACGGGCCAAAACAAAGCCATTTGAAATATTCCGCAAAATCTTGAATTTTCGGAAACCCGGTACAAAGGACGAACTGGCGTAGCAATTTTTGGGTTATAGCTAACTAAGGGATTACTTGTAACCGATGTTGGCAAATCTTATTTATTTGAAATATTTTTTTGCCTTTTCCCAAATTTGATGTTTCCCATGCTCACCTAAATAATAATAGAATTTTCCATCAGGCTTTATTAGTATATAATTACCGTATCGTACTTCGTATGGAAAAAATAAACTTTTCAAAATGTTTTCTTTATCTGTTAACCAATTGATTTTGCCATGATGATAGTATTCCAAATTATCAGATTCAGGGGAGTTAACCCAAAATTGGTTAATATTTGCTATTTTATAGAGTTTTTTTAAATAATCTCTGTCCAAAATATTCCAAGTAGATTTTAATTTTTTGTTTTCTGCTTTTTTAGGAAATGCAGTTAAGTAGTTTATTACAATACACTGAGTTGAATCAATTTTCTTATTGCTTAAATCTGTCAAATACATTTTTAAAATTGTAAAAGTGTTTTTGTCAAGTTTTCCAAATCCCTGGCGAGTTATTAACAAACCAATTTGAATCGTATCATTTTCATAATATATATCCAAATTTTTATTGTAATCTCTTGTCTCTATAAACTTTTGATTACTTATTTTTTCTCCACTTTCATTATAGAAAATTATTTGCTTTTCTTGACTAAAAAGAAGACAATTGAAAAGAAAAAAAAATAATAGAAATTTCATATTTTGTGTTTTATTTTAAAGTTTGCCATTGGACTGCGCCTTGTAGCCGTTGTGTAAATTTAAGACAAATGTTTACCAGTACAAAACTCCTCGTGGAATTTTCGGAGACTCGAGCACTATGTGCGAACTGGCGAAGCAAAATTACGAACGGAAGCCAAGCCTAGCAATTGCAACAAACGGCTGTTATGTGGCGTTTTTTTAGAAAGTTTTGTTTTTAAATCATATTAAATTTAAAACTTAAATTTTGTCTTTCTTGTTGAATATTATGTCTAAACTCTTTTAATATATTTATTGTTTCTTCATTTAAATGTGTTGGTGGAGTAGTTCTACGAATGTTAGAAATAGGATTTATGGATTCAATTAAATCATTTTCAACTTCTTCAATAATTTTATTGTCTGTCATTTCAAATGTTGCCCAAACAATATGTGTAGTTCCATATTTTTTTAGATTTCGAGGTAACTCTTTGTGGTATTGCTTTTCCCACATTGTTGGAAAAGCTAACAAAGATTTTGCTCTAATTTCATCTTCAGTATGAAAATGTTTTACAATAAAAGCTCTTTCATCTCGTAGTTCTTCTAAAACTCGTTGTTTTAAGGAAGTAACTTTTCCCTCTCCTGATTTTCCAAGATAAATATTTGTCCAAAATTTCTTCTCGTTAAAATTTCCCCAAAGGTAAAAACCTCTTTGCGTCGGAATTGTATCAGCAATTTCTTTTGATATTTTTCTATAAGATACACCTGCGTTTGATTTTACATCGATGCAATCGGTAGCAGTTTCCAATTCAAGCATTTTATATAACTTTTCAAGACTTACGATTCCGCTTTTTTTTATTACGAATTCATCGTTGTTTTATATATGATCTGTTTTCATTTTTGTATTTTATATTTAATTTTATCGATTTCGGTTTTTCCAAAATGCCACATAACGGTCTGCAGCTATAAGTAGTGGCGAAGAACCAAAACCAAGCTATTTCAAATATACCGCAAACTTTTGAATTTTCGGAGAAAATTCGGAAGGTTGCCATAACCTGCCATTACTTATAACTGCTGTTGGCGTTAGTTTTTATTTTATTTTTTAGTTTTTGGAAGTGATCCCAATTAAACGACCGATCGATAAATGATATTTGCAAATTAAATAGCAAAGGGAGGTCGGAACTACTTTTAATATAGACTTCGTATGAATTAGCAGCATTCGAGCCAACTTTTTGATTAAGTAATGTCATACGATTAATATCGAATAAATAGTAAATGACTTCTTGTTGTAAATTCTTGTCAATAGTATAAGTTGTTTTTTCTGTTTGAAAATATTTCTTTCCTTCATTCTTATATCGACAAGCTACGGAGTCATAAGTAAAAGTCACTTTTGTTAAGTCTTTGTCTTTGTGAATTTTTAACCATTCACGATGTCCACCCCATTCTCCGCAGTCAGCATACTCTGCCAAAATAACTAAGGTGTCGTTATAAATTTTACCTAATAGTCCTTGAGTAGTATCAATTCTTAGACTATCAGGAAACCCTGAAAAATCAGGGCGAAATGATAAACGATTAATTGAGTCAAGAAGTAGAAGATTTTGATCAGTTAATTCCTTATTTTTCTGTTCTAAGTCAACTTTGTTTGAACAAGACACGTTTAAAATTGAAATTGCTATTAAAGTCCAGAGTTTCTTCATTTTTTAAATTAACGCCAACGGTTTGCCGCTTGTGTCAGTTGCGTAAATTTAGCCTAAAAGTTTACAAGTACAAAACTCCTCGTGGAATTCTTGGAGGCTCGAGCACTGTGTGAGAAGTGATCAAGTAAAATTCCAGAGTAACGCAAGCCTAGCAATTGCTACAAACGGCTGTTAGCAATAGTTTCTATTATTCAACGATTATTTTCTTTAACCAGATCTTATATTCTTTTAAACCAAATATTAAATATTCTTCATTGTTTTTTAAAACTTTATATGGACTAAATGAATCATTATTACCTTTTGCTCCATCTACAAATTTCCATAAAATTTCACCTTGATTGTTGCTTTTAATCAGTGTGGCCAAGTTATAACCATTAACATCATTAAAAAGTGATAAATAATTACCGTCATCATCTTGAATAATATCTTTTCCGTAATATTTAAATTGTTCTTCATACTCTTTGATTTCCCATAATATATTTCCAGAATCATCCATTTGAACAATCCATCTAGCTTCAGTATCATTACTGTAATCTATGCCATATTTTCCAATGAAATTTGCTTTATTATTGTTATCGATTAATATACGATTAAAGTAATCATCAATTCTTGGAATGCCATATAGTTTATCAAAAACCATATTATTATTTAAATTATATTTCATTATTGAAGCATCATAACTCGTAAAAGCTGTATTTCCTACATAAAAATCCACAACTCTTTTTCCTCCAAAATTATATTTATTTCCAAGTTTGTCATAAATGATGTTATAAAAATTATTGACATTGGTGTAGTTTAGTTTAATGTTTGATAAGATATCACCATCAGAATTAATTTTCACTTCTCTAAAATAAAAGTCTTCTGAATTTTGAAATGTTGAATCAGATCGAAACATAATTTTAAGTTCAGTAGATTTATTTGTAAAATCAATTGCTTCATCTAGATGTATATTTTGATCTACGTTATTTGCACTATAATTTTTTATCCATAAAATGTTACCTGAATTATTGAATTTTAATCCATAGACTTCGTAATTACCTAATCCAATATTAGAGTAATTCATTTTACTTAATATAGAAATATATTCATCATTTTCTACTTCTAATACTCCTGCAAGATGATCTTTTTCAGTACTTTCATTAATTATGAATGTCCAAACTAGATTGAGTTGGTTATCAATTTTGCTAATTCGTATTCCTGTATTGAAGGGGAATTCTGTAATCAGTTCATTAGTAAAAAAAATAAAACCATCATTTTTTTTGATTATTTTGATTATATCAAATGCATTGAAAGAATTTAGAATTTGATTATCAAAAGTAATTTCTATTCTTGGAGTGTTTAAATCAGGATTGTTAGGGTCATTAGTATTATTCATCTCATTTTCCTCTTTAGAACAACTTACTAAAAAGAAAATAGAAATAATGTAAAACAATGGATTAAGTTTCATAATTTTAAAATGGGTGTTAACGTTCTGCCGCTTGTAGCAGTTGCGTAAATGTATAGTAAAAGTTAAAAAGTACAAAACTCCTTATGGAATTCTTGGAGACTCGAGCACAAAGTACGAACTGGTGAAACAATTATCGGGAAATTCTTGACCTAGCCATTTACTTAAACTGCTATTAACAGTAGTGCTTTATTCAAAATATGGATCCATTATTCCGTTTTTGTTGTAACTCTGCTTTTCGGATAATTGTTTCTTGTTGATACTTGCTGAGATTGCATTTGAATCTAGAAATTTGTCTTTACCAAGTATCAGCCTATATCGAATTTCAGTACTCAATTTACCTTTAAATTTTGGGATAAGAAATTCCCAATATTCATTAGGGTTTAAAAAAACATTATGATAACTATTTCCGCAACTACTAGAAGGTAAATACTCAATGTTCTTCCATTCTCCATCAACTAGTGCTTGTGCAATAATTTAAATCCTGCTGTCTGATGCTAAAAGTTTTATTTGCTCTTCTGTAGAATTGATTAAATATAATTTATAAGCTAAATATTTGTTCCCAATTGAAGAAGTGTTCAACGTGTCAATTCTGAGTATGAAGCTTTTTGCATTGAATTTCTCTATTGCATTTTTTTTGGGTAAGTTATCATTTCCGCCGTAGCCACCTAATGCAGTAGTGTCAACCGTAGAAGAACAAACGTATTTATTGCCACGAAGCATAAACTTGATGTTGAGTTCTGTTAACTTTTGGGAATAAGAATTTCCCATAATTAATACTAAAAAGATAAAAAGTAGTCTTTTCATATAGGGTTTTCTTTGTATTACTGCTAGCGGTTTTGCATAACTTGCGACACGGTTTTAAAGTTAATTAATTTTTCGGTTAGTGAGTTTATGGTTTTCCCCTAAAGGAATCAAGCTACAGATTCAGCCGTGTTGCTAGTTATACGATGTTGTGCTTTTGTTATTGTTATTTAATTCATCTTCGATTAAAGATATTAGCGTTTCGGCATCGGTTTTGGTAGATTTTAGAGTTTTTACGATTCTGTTTTTTTTTGATATTGCTTGTCTAATATGGTTTCTAGACTCAATACTCGACACCAATTTTATCAAAGCATTTTTTCTAACAGCTTCCTCATCGGAATAGGGTATAAATTCTACGCCTGCAAATACTGCGGATTCAAATTGATTGTCTAAAGCCCAAAATTCAAATGATTTTATGTTAGAATCATATTCCCATTTAATTACATTTTCTAAATAAAACAAGTTGGAAGTATAGTAGCTACTAATAGCGTTAAATAGATTGTTAGAATCGAGAATTTTTGAAATTCCTAAATTTTTTATTTTTTCAAAGGCTTGAGTCGTTACTCTGTAAGTAACAACTTTTGTTGGTAGTAAAAAATAGAGTGAATCGGCAGAAAATGAATCAAAGTTTTCAGTATTTAAAATTAATTTACCATTAGAGATACTTTTTTCATATCTTCTTATATCTCTATTAAGGCCTGTTATATCTGCTTTTAAATCTGATATCATATTATTTAATAAATCAACTGTCTGTTTAGTTTTTATGCGCTCTTGATTCCAATTATTAATTGAAAGGGCAATTAAAATTCCTATCACTACCAGAATAATTTCCCCTACAGCATATTTTAGATACTTACCTGTTTTCCCTTCTGAGAGGAGACTTTGCCTGATTTTTCGAAAGAACTTTATCATTGGTTAGTGGTTTGTGGTTAGTCATAATGAAGCACAACGGTCCGCGGCTAAAAGTAGTGGCACCGAGCCAAAACCAAGCCATAACAAATATAAACTATTTAAAGAAAATTCGGAACATTTTCGCAATATTCCAGAAATAGCCATTACTTATAACTGCTATTGTGCTGAGTGTTATTTTTTATTTAAATTTTCACATTTAGTTTTTAAGAGATTCATCTGACTTTCATAAATACTGTATTCAACACCACAACTAAAAGCTTTACGTGGATTTTCAACTAACTTATTATAATATTCACAACCTAATACCGTGTTTCCTTCTTGAAAAGATATAAAAGCTAATTCCTTTAATGCTTCAAATTGATAATATTTCCAAACGGTATAATTTTCAAGGATTTTTAAAAAAAGAAGTTTTTTTTCTGATATGTCTTTAGTTAAATTCGCGAGGTGATACGTATATATTGTTATATTTTTTGAATTTGGATATTTTTTATACAGTGTTTGATAAGTCAAAAATGCTTTTTCAGCAGAATACTCTTCAATATTGTCTAATTTTTTAGTTTTTTCACGATCTTCATCAGTTGGTAGATAATTTTTATCGTTACCGTTTAAAGCTTCTAGGTATGCATTAGCTTTCTCATAAAGTAATATTTCATTTTCATTTTGTGAAAACAATATATTAGTAAAGAAAATACATAAAACAATTAATCTCATGATTCAAAATATTGTCTACAACGTGTTTGTATATGAAAAGTAGCAGATTTATATGCAATTATTTTCAGTTTAAAATAAAGATAGCAGAAAAGAAATAAACTTTAAGTTTAGCTCTTAACTGCTATTTTTTATATACAATGTTGGCAACAGTATTATTATTTTACTTCATAATTTCCTGCTGTAAATTTAAACGTTCTAACTAATTTTGTCCAAGTATTTAGTTGAGAAATAGCTAAAGTTAGATTGCAGATTTCGTCTCTGTCAAAGAATTTAGTTAGTGAATCAAAAACTTCATCTGAAATTTCTGCACTTGTATCTGTCAGTAATTCAGTAAATTGAAGAACTGTATTTTCTTTTTCTGTAAAAAAT
The DNA here is from genome assembly GCF_042686145.1 of Flavobacterium chuncheonense. Taxonomy (NCBI): domain Bacteria; kingdom Pseudomonadati; phylum Bacteroidota; class Flavobacteriia; order Flavobacteriales; family Flavobacteriaceae; genus Flavobacterium; species Flavobacterium chuncheonense. The sequence goes on from NZ_JBHUPC010000017.1 coordinate 214,917, forward strand.
GAGGTTTCTTTCCAAACGCTTAATGTCGACATACGCAACTCGGTTTCTCCTGTATGTTTTAGTTCTTTGTAGTGCATATCTATACAATAAGCACATTTGTTAATTTGTGCTACTCGTAAACGCATTAGTTCTAAAAGCTGTAGGTCTAATGTTGACTCTTTAATGTAATTTTCAATGCTCATTAATTTTTCTATCATTCCTTTTGGAATCTGGTTAAATGTAATTCGTTCCATAATTTTTTAATGTTTTAAATTAATTATGAAACAAATTTATCGGATACCTGTATTTTAAAAATTAAGATATCTTAAGAAAGAAAGAACAGTTAAGTTTTTCTTAGTTCACTTAAATATTCGGGTGTAATTTCCAAATATGAGGCAATCATATATTGAGGAACTCGCTGGATAAAATTTGGAAAATGGTTTATCAAATCATCATATCTATCCTTACTTTTCATTTTTAAATAGATATCATTTCTACGTTGAATAGCAATTAGCATATTTTCAGTGATAATTCTGAATAGCCTTTCAAATTTTGGAATAGAAATGTAGAGATTTTCCAAATCTTCTTTGTCAAACATTAATATTTGAGTTTCCTCAAGGGCTTGAATAGATGAAAGAGAAGGTGTTTGGTTGATGAAACTTTCCATATTTGTTATCCACCAATTTTCAAGAGCAAATTGAGTTATTTTTTCATTCCCTTTATTGTCAATGTAAAAAGAGCGAACTAATCCCTTTATGATGAAATATTTTTTTTTACATATTTGTCCTTCTCGAAGTATATAATCTTTTTTTTGAAATGTTTTTGATGTTAATTTAGAGTAAAATTCATCTATTTCAACGTCATTAAACTCAACATATCGGTTAAAATACTTTTTGATTAGTTCTTTCATTTATGTCTAGTCCTTATTGTTGCAAATGGTTCGCGGCTATAAGTAGTAGTGGTGAGCCAACAACAAGCCATAACAAATATAAACTATTTAAGGAAAATTCGGAGACACGACACAAAGTGCGAACTGGTGAAACAATTTTCCGAGCACTCACAGACTTAGCCATTACTTATAACTGCTGTTAACACAAGCATTAATAGGTAGGAATTGATTTGTGAATTTCAGACATGATATTTGAAATTTTATTCCAACTCCTTTTTTCATTTTTAGTAATTTCATTTAATTCTGAGCTATTATAGAAAGCTAAACAATGTTCTAACACTTTCCTTTTTTGGTATAAAGGTTTTAAATCATCTGGATAATGTCCTAGAGAGTTGATTGAATCAAGTTTTATTTTTTTTATTTCCTTTTCTATTATAGGTTCCAAAGTTTTGTCAAAAATTGCAATACCAGTAGGATTATAAAATGTTTTATCATTTTCCCATAAAGATTTTTCTAATTTTGGATTTTCGTATCCTTTTAAGACACAAAGACAAAAAGCTCTTTCTTTAAATTCAACATCCCAATTTTTAAAATTCCATTGTTTTCTTTCTTCTTTTAAAGTTTTCGATATTGTACAAGAATTAAAAAAGATAAAGCATAAACAAAATGGAACAAAGTATATTTTTTTCATGAAGTGCGTTTCAATGTTTGTGCTAACGCTTTGCGTTTATGAGAAGTAACGGATTAAAAAGCACTTCACTTTCAGTTTAGTAATACTTTTATTAAAAGCACAAACCTTTGATTTAGCACTGACCCCGTTATTTCTTATACACGCTGTTAGCAGCTGCTCTTTTTTTTTGTTATGGTTTAAACTTCTCAAATGTTTGACCGTTAAACTTATATGCTCCGTTCTCGTGTGTTCCAAGCCAAAGGTCACCATTGTTGTCTTTGTAAATGCTAAATAGTGTAATGACTTGTGAGTTATCTTGAAGGGCATAATGAGTAATTTTCGTCCCATCGTATTTCCAAACACCACTTCGATAAGTTACAAACCATAAATTATTATTGTTGTCTTTTACTGTTGATAGATACTCATTTAGACCACTTGTATTTTTCCCATCTAAACTACCTATGCTTTCGTGTCTTGTATAAAACTTATTGCTATTTAATGTTAGGCTGTCATAAATACTGTAACGGTTTTCAGTATTGAACCAAAAGTCACCATTTTTATCTTCTGTAATGGAACGCACTCCGTTGGCTCCTTCGTTACGAAATTCGGTCACATCTTCTTCGGTTATCCAATCAAACGATTTTCCATCATATCGGCAAACACCAACAGGGTTTGTACCAAACCAAATATTTCCTTTTATGTCTTTATAAATACTGTAGACTCCAAAAGGATTGGGCAGACTTGGTGGCTCAGGCAACTGCAATTTATATAAAGTTGTACCGTCATACCGATAAACGTAATTTTCTAAATCGTACGTATGTTTAAACCATAAATCTGTGGATTTAAGTTGCCAATCATTGCTGGGGATTGGAGCTAATGTTTTAAATGTATTTCCGTCAAACTTAACAATGGTCGGCTTTGGATAAAAGCTGGTGAAGTATAGATCACCAGATTCATCTTGTTGTATTTCATCAACTCTATTGTTTGGCAAACCGTGCTTTGTTGTGTAATTTATCAATTTTTTTCCATCATATCTATAAACTCCTGTTTCCCAACTTCCGAACCAGTAAACATTCTTTTTGTCTTGATAAATTACCATTATACTGCTTCCAAGTTCTTTAACGGTGTCTCCTTTTACAGATTGTGCGTCAAACTGTACTGTGCTTTTTTCCAAAGTAGAAGTTTGTCCATTGCACGATGTCAAAAGTGTTAAAATACACAGAAATAAAAGTATGTTTGATTTCATTATTTTCTGTTTGATGGTTGTAGTATCTTTGCTAAGTTACCGCTTACGGTCTCGGCTATGAGCAGTTGCGTAAATCTAGTACAAAAGATTACAAGTACAAAACTCCTTATGGAATTTTCGGAAACCCGAGCACAAAGTGCGAACTGGCGCAGCAAAATTCGGAAGTAGGAGAGCAGCCACAATAACAGCTAACCAATGTTAGTAAACGTTATTTTTTATGTAATTATAAATTTTAAAACTCTTTTCTAATTATTTCTCATTTAGTTTAGAAAAAATTTCTTGGAATGTATATTTATTATTGTTTAAATCTATAATTTTTTTAATTTCAATTATCTTATTATCAGGTATATATAGTTTTTTTAGTTTTATCGAATCATTTTTCCAATCTTCTAAATTTCCTTTTTTGAATGCTAGTTCTTTACTAGTTTGTAGTCTTTCTTTTGCAAGTTTGTAGTCTACAGTATTTTTAATTTCTAAAATTTTTTCTAATATCTCTTTGTGAGTAACTTTCTCTTTATTTTCCATGCTTTGCAATATCATTGTGACAAAAAACATTTTATTTGAGCAAATTTCGATATCAATTGGATCTAATCCACAATTTACAAAATATGAAAAATCTTCTATAGGTTCATATATTTTTTCTTCAAGACTTTTATAATCAATTGTATATTCTGAATTTAATAATTTTTCGTCACAATTTTTAATTTCTTGTGAAAAGATATTTTGAAAAATTAAAATTAAAATTACTGAGATTGTAGTTTTTTCCATAATGTTTGCTAACGGTCTCGTGTATGAGCAGTAGCGGATTTCAAGCCACTAAACTGTCAAGTAGTACCGACCTTTGATTAATGTTTTTATTTTACAAATAAGCACTGAACCCG